>WLGA01000001.1 GCA_009703445.1 Actinomycetota bacterium
CGCCAGTGTAAAGATAGCCGTTGGTGTTGATGAAGAACTGATGATGCTCGAGGGCATCGCAGTGTTCACTCGCGCGGCAGCCGAAAAGGGCCGCACGGCCGCGAACGCAAAACTACTTGTCGAGCTCGCTGAAAAACTTTCAGACACATCCCGCCCGGCCAAAGATCGTCTGGCAGAAGCCGAGACCGCTGCAGTGCTCAAGGCAATCACGGCGCAGCCAATTCGATCACTCGAGACACTGAGTGATGAGTACCTAATCAACTGTGAGCGCGAGCTTGCTGGCTCTGGTGCTTGGTACGAATTCTTCCCTCGCTCTGAAGGTGCGACGCTAGACCCTAAGACCAAGGTTTGGAGCTCGGGTACCTTCAAAACAGCAACCAAACGTCTGCCCGCTGTGGCAGAAATGGGATTCAACATCCTCTACATGCCGCCGATTCACCCAATCGGTGTGGCATTTCGCAAAGGCCCAAACAACACCTTGACCGCAGGTCCTCAAGACCCTGGTTCGCCATGGGCAATTGGCTCTTCGGCCGGCGGTCACGATGCAATCCACCCGGATCTAGGCACCGAGAAAGACTTCGTCGCTTTCGTAAAGAAGGCAAACTCTCTCGGGCTTGAAATTGCCATGGACCTTGCCCTGCAGGCTTCTCCCGATCACCCGTGGGTGAAGACAAACCCAGAATGGTTCACGACCCGGGCCGATGGAACTATTGCCTACGCAGAGAATCCACCGAAGAAATATCAAGACATCTACCCGATCAACTTCGACAACGACCCTGAAGGCATCCACTTTGAAGTGCTTCGAGTCGTAAAACACTGGATTGCAACCGGCGTCAAGATTTTCCGCGTCGATAACCCGCACACCAAGCCGGTTGCCTTCTGGGAATGGCTCATCGGCGAGGTTAATCGCGAGTTCCCTGACGTGATCTTCTTGGCAGAAGCCTTCACTCGCCCATCGATGATGCATGCTTTGGGCAAGGTCGGTTTCCAGCAGTCGTACACCTACTTCACCTGGCGAAACACCAAGCAAGAGCTCGAGAGTTACCTAACCGAGCTGGTGCACGGCAGCGCAGACTTCTTCCGACCAAACTTCTGGGTTTCTACACCAGACATTTTGACCGAGTACCTACAGTTTGGCGGGCCTGCTGCCCACAAGATTCGAGCGGTTCTTGCTTCGATGTGCACACCAAACTGGGGCATGTATGCCGGCTATGAGTTGTGCGAATCAGTTGCCCGACCTGGAGCCGAAGAACACATTGACAGCGAGAAGTTCGAATATCGCCCGCGCGATTGGGAGGCCGCCAAGAAGGGTGGTCGAAGCATCGCGGACTACATCACCAAGCTCAACGAGATTCGTGCAGCTCACCCGGCGATTCGACAACTGCGAAACCTCGTGCTTCAGCACACGGATGACTCTGCCATCCTGGCTTTCTCGAAGCACCTGGCCGGTGAACACACCGAATCAGGTAAGCCCGACACCATCCTGGTGATTGTCAATGTCGACCCTCATGCAGTTCGCGAAACCATGGTGCGTTTGAACCTTGAGACGCTCGGCTTGCCTAACGGTGCAAAATTCGAAGTCAAGGACTTGCTCACTGGTGAGAAATATGAATGGTCAAGCGACAACTACGTGCGACTGGACTCATTCACCAATCCGGCGCACATTTTCCAAATCGGCAAAGTTCTCTAAGGAGCAATCGCATGGCCATCAGAAAAAAGTCTCTCGAAAGCTTGCCCGAAATTTCTAGCGACCTTCTCTGGTCCGTCAGCTCGGGATCTCACCACGAGCCACACTCGCTTTTGGGAGTTCACCCACACGCTAAAGGCTGGGTGATTCGCGTCCTTCGCCCAATGGCAAAGAGCGTAACGGCTGAACTTGGCTCTGAAAGCATCGAGCTAACCCACCTCGAAAATGGGCTCTGGCAGGGCTTTGTGGCGAGCAAGAAGGTTCCCGACTACCGAATTTTGACCAACTACCAAGACGGCTCGGAATGGCGCGCAGACGACTCATACCGTCACCTGCCAACCGTAGGCGAGCTAGACCTGCACCTGATCAGTGAAGGTCGCCACGAAGATCTTTGGAACGCTCTTGGCTCTCACATTCACGCCATCAAGGGTGATTTGGGAATCAGCCAGGGAACCCGATTCGCTGTCTGGGCACCTAACGCCCAGGCTGTTCGAGTTGTGGGCGACTTCAACAACTGGAATGGTGTCGCTCACGCCATGCGCGTGATGGGGTCTTCAGGAGTCTGGGAGATCTTCATCCCAGGAATCGGCGCTGGCACCAAATACAAGTATGAAATCCTCACGCGAGGCGGCGGCTGGATCACAAAGATCGACCCGCTGGCTCAGGCCACCGAGGTTCCGCCTTCAACCGCGTCGATTGTCACCCATTCGAGTCACAAGTGGTCAGACCAGACCTGGATCGAAGCGCGCACCAAGCGCGACGCCCTCAAGTCACCGATGTCTATCTATGAGCTGCACGCAGGGTCATGGCGCCAAGGTCTCGACTATCGAGCAATGGCAGACGAGCTCATTCCATACGTGCTCGAACTTGGATTCACTCACGTTGAGTTCATGCCCCTCGCAGAACACCCTTACGCCCCATCTTGGGGATACCAGGTCACCGGCTACTACGCACCGACTTCGCGATTTGGTTCGCCGGATGACCTCAAGTACCTGATCGATCGACTGCACCAGGCCGGCATCGGAGTAATCCTCGACTGGGTTCCGGCCCACTTCCCCAAGGATGAATGGGCGCTGGCCAAATTTGACGGCCAGCCGCTTTATGAGCACGCCGACCCACGCCGCGGCGAGCACCCAGACTGGGGAACATTGATTTTCGACTTCGGTCGCAACGAGGTTAAGAACTTCTTGGTCGCAAACGCCCTCTATTGGCTCGAGGAATTCCACATCGATGGCCTACGCGTTGATGCGGTTGCCTCGATGCTCTATCTTGACTACTCGCGCGAAGGAAACGACTGGTTGCCAAACCAGTATGGTGGCCGCGAAAACCTAGATGCCATTGCTTTCATGCAGGAAGTCAATGCCACGGCCTATCGTCGCAATCCTGGCGTCATGATGATCGCCGAGGAGTCCACGAGTTGGGGCGGCGTCAGCTCACCAACAGACGGCGGCGGCTTGGGCTATGGCTTCAAATGGAACATGGGCTGGATGAACGACACCCTCCAGTACATCGAAAAGGACCCTGCCTACCGCAAGTATCACCACGGCGAACTGACCTTCTCCATGCTCTACGCCTATGACGAAAAGTTTGTGTTGCCAATCAGCCACGACGAGGTCGTGCATGGCAAGGGTTCATTGCTGGCAAAGATGCCTGGAGATCGTTGGCAGCAACTCGCCAATGTGCGCGCCTACCTCGCATTCATGTGGGCCCATCCTGGCAAGCAGTTGCTCTTCATGGGCTCCGAGTTCGGTCAGCAATCCGAATGGAACCAGGAGCGTGGGCTTGAGTGGTGGATTCTTGACCAGCCGAGCCACCGAGGTCTACAAACACTTGTCGGTGAGCTGAATAAGGTTTATGTCGACAACCCATCCATGTGGCAACTTGACCACCATTACAGCGGTTTTCAGTGGATTGATGGCGGTAACGCCGATCAGAACCTCTTGACCTTCCTTCGCTATGACGATGCCGGAAGCCCGATTGCGGTAGTAATCAACTTTGCCGGGCACCCGTATCACGACTTCAAGTTGGGGCTTCCTAAGTCAGGAACCTGGCTGGAGATTTTGAACACGGATGCCGAGGTTTACGGCGGCTCTGGCGTTGGAAACTTTGGTCGAATTGAAGCTAACGGTGATGGCAGCCACGGCCAGCCACACTCGGCAAGCATCTCGATTCCGCCGCTGGGTGCGGTTTGGTTCAAGCCAGCTAAAACTGCTTAGTAGAGCAGCGCAGCCAATTGCCTGCGGGCATCGGCTAGTTCTGGCTGATCTGGCGGGCAGATCAAGAAGAGTTCGAGCAGGTGCTTCCGAAGCACCTCTCGCTCATCACCAAACACGGTGGCGAAGCGAGTCAGGATAGTCGAGAAAGCCTGAGCTGGGTGGCCGACCGCCATACAGGCATCTGCCTTCAAGGTGGTTTCTTCAGCCGTTGCCGGAGCAGATCCGAGCACCTTTTCGAAGTCGATTCCCGACGTGCGAATCAAAAGTTTTGCCTGAGCCAAGCCTGCTGCGGCAAGGGAATCGGCCGGATTCTCCTTGATGGCGGCCTCATACTGGTTGACTGCCTCGGCGTAATCGCCGGCGTCAATCGCGTCGTATGCGGCCTGGTGACGGGGTGGAAGTGCCGGTGGTAACTGCTCCCCCGTCGGCTCCTCAACCGTGATGACTCCGGTCATGCCATTTTCAGCGGAGATTTCAAGCACTCGTTCAAATACAACTTGGATGTTTTCTTCTGGCTGATCGCCTTCGAATAGTGGAACCGGCTGCCCCTTGAGAAGAGCTAGTACGGTCGGTGCTGAACCAACTTTGAACGCCTTAGCCACGTTGACGTTTGAATCGAGGTCGAATTGCAACAGCAAGATGCGGCCGGCAAAGGCATTGGTTAGTTTTGCCAGTTTTCCAGTGAGGGCCTTGCTCTGCTCACTCCAACCCGCGTAGAACTCGATGATGACGGGAAGCTCGTTCGAAATGTCGATGAAGTTGCGAAGGTTGGTTTCGTTGCCTTGAGCAATGAGTGACGGAAGCTTGAGCAGGTCACCATTCAAGCCTGGTTGTGACGAGGTCTGGGGTGCCGCTGCACCAACCGGGGCTTCCGGCTTTCGAAGCGATGACAGATCGACCGCGCCGGCGAGGCTGGCTCGAGACATAAAGTCAGACATTACAAACCTCTTACGCTAACTAGGCCCTGGGTGACTCCGATGAGTCGAATCTTTGATGTTTCTGATAGCGCCGGAACGAAGAACAACATCATGTTGCCGTAAATCGATCGGACACCCTTAGTTGAGCCGTTTGCCCCGAGAATCAGAGCCTCTTGACCGGAAACACCAACCGCGGTGCCGATCTTCGTTGGGCGGATCAGATACGTATCGGTCATGTAAACGGCAACGAGAGCGCCAGCCTGCGAGGTGGAAAGGCTGATTACGTTGGCCTCCCCGAGCTTGTGCGTGAAGGCGATCTTGCCATTCTCTAGATTCTGAGACTGGGCGACCTGGCTCGAAGAAACCTGCTTGTAGAACTCATCCTTGCTGATGTCGAAGAGTTGGGCGCTCAAACTGCTGGCACCCTTGTTGATCAGGTCGCCATAGGTGGCAGGAAGAGAAATAGGTGGAACCTTCAGGAACAGAGACTTCGCATCAACTGGGATGGCTCCGGTTTCGGCAGACGGCACGGCAGGGATCTTCGCGCCCGGCATTAGGCGAACCGTGTACCAAACCTGATAGTTCTCTCGAGGTGACTTCTGCTGCAAAACAATCAACTGTGGAAGCGCTGCATCGCCCGGCTCATCCGTGACGGCCATCACATTTCTAGGCCAGGTGTTGGAAGCTGCAGGAAGACTGAAAGACAGCGGCGTTGCCACCACGGCTGGGAGCGCAGCGATCTTGTTGTCCTTCGAACGCAGGTAATAGTGCACCGAACGCAATGCCAAAGCTGGGCCAGTGAATCTTGGGCTCAACAACTTCTTGTCGTTGCTGGCATCGGCCTGAGTCGCAGTGTCGGCAACCTCTCCGAGGATTCGTTTCAACTGCCCCTCGGTCACAACTGGCGGGGCAACCTCGGCCGCGGAGGACGTAGGAGTTGGGGAAGCCTCGGTTGACGCCTGGTTGACTGAGCAACCGCTCAACAAGGCAATCGTTGCCAACCCGGCAGGAATGATGAGCGCGTTTCGACCAGCGGCGCGTCTGCCCTTCTTCGGAGCAAAGCGAACCTTACGGCGCTCTTTGTACTTCGGTCCACTTGGCGCCTTTGGGAGGCGACGGCGAGGTCCGCGCTTTCTGCGTCGCTCGCTGAAGTGCCAGATGGTCAAAACGACTCCTGCAATCAGCAGAACTAAGCCCGAAATAAGCAGAGCATTTGAAAACGTGAGGTCGAAATAGATTGGCCAGACGATTTCTACCTGGCCGGGCGCAGATTTCAGGCCATTGCTCGCAATTAGGATTGCGGCCTCGTCGCGAGTTGAAACCGCCAACTTGGCTACATCCTGGCCGACGCTGGAATCACGCCACAGGTCAGAACCGACCGGAGAAAATCCCGCCGCTACGCCAAGCTCTTCTTTGGGTTCAATTTTGGTTTGATCCTTGGAGAGGTTCAGCTCGGTCTTAGAGCTCTTACCGATAAAAGCCAGGATGTCGGCCTCGCGACCGCTGGAAATGAAAACCCCTGCGGATTCGCCATTCACTGTGATGGTTGGCTTGCCCGGATGCAAGGCGAGCGTTGAGTTTGGGATGACCGCGAATGGGCTCAGGTGGTCAAAGTTGGCGGTCATTGTGATGCTGGCAGGTGGCGCCCAAATGGTTCGTTGCGCAAAACCCAAACCGGCAAGCGTGATGGACACGACAAATACCGCTGCGGCGATCAACAGGCGCATGCGATATCCAATCAGGGTAAACTTGAGGCAGGTTAACAGCCTGTTTCCATTCTACCGAAGCGCCTAGGAGCAGCATCTTGTCTGTCGAAGAGACCGAATTCCCCGTAGCCCTCCGTGGTTACGAGCGCGGCCCGGTTGACGACGCACTTCTAGACCTTCGCAAGCAAGTGCTTCAGCTTTCTGCCCAGAATTCACAGCTAGCCAATGAACTTCGTGAAACCACTAAGGCACTTGAGTCTGCGCGTGAAGAGCTTCAAGAGGCCGGCAAGCCAACCTATACCGGTGTTGGTGCTCGAGCCGCACTTATTCTTAGCACCGCAGAAGACCAGGCGGCTCACCTACTTGCCGAAGCTGAACGCGAGGCTGAGCGCAAGCGTAAAGCCGTCGCCCTCGAGGTTGAGGCCCAGCATGGCGAGGCAAAGGGCTACTACGACTCACTAGTTTCAGAAGCTCAGCGCAGAAGTGACCGCATCATTGGCGCGGCGCGAAGCGATTACGACGAAATCATCGCCAAGGCAAAGCAAGAGGCAGCCCGCATCGCCGATGAAGCAATGCGCGAAGCCGGTTCTATCCGCGGTGCAATTTCGACCGAGGTAGCGAAAATGCGTGCGGCCGCTCGCCGCGACATCGCATCAACTAAGGCCGAGGTAGAGCGCGACCTTGCAGAGCGCAAGCTAATCGCCTTCCGCGAGAACTCAAGAAACCTAGACTTTGACAGCGCTGCAGCACTACTAACCGAGCAGGCTCGAATCGACCTGGAGCTGGAGCTAACCGCTCGCCGCGCCGAGGCAGAAGCCGAATACCTGAAGAAGCACCAAGAGGCCGTTTCCACCACCCAGAAATACCTGGATGATGCGAACTCGCAGCTATCTAATGCCCTAACCCGCGCCAACGCGGCTCGTCTAGAGGCAGAAACTCTTGAAGCGGCTGCCATCTCGTTCAACCAACAGACGACAACTTTGAGCCGCCAAAAGGCTGATGCGATCATCGCAGCAGCCGATGCAGAGGCTCGCAGCATCGTGGCCACAGCTCAGATTGCCGCGGCGCGAGAAATTGCCCAGGCAACCGAGGCCACCGTAAAGATCTCGGCTGAGCGAGATTCGGTCGACGTTTACCTGAAGAATCTTCGTGCCGTGCTCGATAACGCTGGCACGCCACGCACCTAAATCAATCAGAGCAGAGTAGGTTTGTGAGCATGCAAGGGCAAACAAAGATCACAAACGCGTTCCAGCTCGGTCTATTGGGCGGTCTTGGTGTATTGACCGCTGTAGTCATCGGTGGGGCAATCCAGACGCTCGCCGACATCATCACGTATGTGGCCGCCGCTATCTTTATCGCTTTGGGTCTAGAGCCAGTTGTCGCCAAACTTGAGAGCGCAAACCTAAAGCGACCGGTCGCGATTTTGATCGTCGTTCTCGGTCTGCTTGGCGGGTTAACCGCCTTGGTCTGGGCCATCCTGCCACCGCTTGCTTCGGAAGGCGCGAAATTCATCGAGAAGGTGCCATCGGTAATCTCCGGCTTTGGTGATCTTCCTTTGATCGTCAAACTCGACAATCAACTCGGTGGTTCTATCTCCAGCGCAATTGCAAGCACCTCGGCGTTCCTGAGCGACTCAGCCAACTGGCCAAAGTTGGTCGGTGGCGTAGTGCAGGTTGGCATGAACATTTTCAATGGCTTCTTCGCCGGGCTAGTAATTCTGATTTTGAGCCTCTACTTCATGTCTTCTTTGAACCGTTTCCGAGACTTCCTATTTGGCTTGGTTCCTGCATCAAAGCGTGAAAAGTTTGCCGACATCGCAGACCAGGTAGCGACCTCGGTTGGCCGCTATGTAATCGGGCAGTTTGGAATCGCAGCACTAAACGCAACCTTGAGCTACATTTTCATGTTGATCATGGGCATCCCTTTTGCCGTTGTCTTGGCGTTTATCGTTTTGCTTCTCGGCTTGATTCCACTCGTTGGAAACGTAACCAGCTCTGCAATCATCACCTTGGTTGCCTTGAGCGTCTCACCAACCACCGCGATTGTGGCTGCCGCCTACTGCCTGATTTACATGCAGATTGAGTCCTACATAATCAGCCCAAAAATCATGAACAAGGCCGTAGCCGTTCCCGGAGCAGTTGTTGTTGTTGCCGCGCTTTCAGGCGGCGCATTGCTCGGTGTTCTGGGGGCTCTAGTAGCCATCCCAGTTGCCGCCTCAGGCATTCTGATCATTCGTCAGATTTTGATGCCTCACCAAGACACCAAGTAGTTTCTAGAGCGAAACATCTTCAGGCAGTGGATACGCTGCTGGGTTTACGACTTTCACAATCTCATTGAGAACGCGCGTTGTTGCGGCCTCTCCGACCCAAAGATGCTTGGCTCCATCGACGCCGATGACGGAAATGTCCTGCACTCCGGCGAATCGAGAGTTTGCTGCCTCAGGTTGCAAATAATCATCGAACTCCGGGACCAAGGCATAGAGGCGTTTGCCGGTGCCATTCCAGCGACTTAGCTCTTCATCCGAGGTTCTGTGCAGTGGAGGCGAAAGGAGAATGGCACCCTCAATTTCATGATCGGGACCATATTTGAGAGCCAGTTCGGTGCCGAATGACCAGCCAACCAGCCACAGGTTTGGCAGACCCCGCGAGATTGCAAAGTCGACCGCGGCGGCGACATCTGCCACCTCGGCAATACCCTCGCCAAAGACTCCATCGCTCGTGCCGTGTGGTGAGGATGTGCCCCGCGTGTTAAATCGCAGAACTGCAACGTCGGCTAGATAGGGTAAACGGTTTGCCGCCTTGCGAAGCACGTGTGAATCCATGAAACCACCGTGGGTGGGAAGCGGATGCAAGGTGATGAGCGTTGCGACTGGTGTGCGAGAAACTGGTAGTGCGAGCTCTCCGACAAGCTTCAGGCCATCGCTCGTGATGAGCTCGACGGCCTCGCGGCTAGAAGGTAGCTCGACGCCCGAACGAACTTCGATTAATTCACTCATAGCAGCGGGCCTTGAAATGACTTCCAGCAAGCCGAGTGGAAGTGACGACGGGTCTCAACTCCGCGAATCTCATCCCAGGCAACGATGTGACTGATACCCTTGCTGATCTGCAGATGACAGTGTGGGCACACCCAGGTTTTGCCGTCGTCAGCATTCGCCCCAATGCTCGTTTGAGTCGTGTAGTCGACGCCGCGTTTAGTTTCGCTGCGACGGATTCCAAGGCGTACTGCGTTCAGATCTAGGTCTTCAATCGGTTCTGGCTTTGGTTTGCCTCGGCTTGGGCGGTTGCTGCGCGGCACTAGTACCATCCAAGCTTGTCAGAGTGCGCTAGAGCACCGCACGGGGCTCCGTAGCGTGCCTTGATGTACTTCACGCCCCAGCGAATCTGTGTCTCTGGGTTGGTGAGCCAGTCGCCGCCCTCGGTAGACATCTTGCTACCCGGCAACGATTGAGGAATGCCGTAAGCGCCGGAACTCGTATTCGCGGCATTTACGCGCCAGTTTGATTCGCGCTCCCAGAGCTTCACTAAACATGAATATTGGTCTTCACCAAACTTCATCGAAATCAATAGATCGAAAGCGTATGCCTTCGCGGTTCCTGGGCTTGGCATCGATGCAGCCTCAACGAACATTGCCGCCGCATCGCTGCCGGTGACGATGTTGAAACCGCCTCGAGTGAAAAGGATTTTTTGAGTGCTCGAATAGCCATAGGTTTGAGTGACGTCTGCCTCGGTCTCGAAGTCAAAAGTCATCATGGTGCTAGCGCTGGCAATGGTTCCAGAATAAGGATCAACGACAGTAACCAAAACGAACGAAACCGAAAACAGGAAGCCCCAAAGCGGTCTGAAAAAGTGCCGCTTTAGCTTTGGAATCCTTGGGCGGGTTAGCGGAGTTTTATCGAAGGCAAGGTCGGCATAGTGCCCAACCTTTTGCGACAGCGACGGCAGTGAAGCCTCGTGTCTACCCATGAAATACCTCTTGAATCTAGCCGGCCAGTCAAAGTCTCAGTCTACCCGACCGCAGTTTTAGGCGCTAGGGATGGGCTGTTTCGGGCACTTTGCAAGGATGCCCTGGATTGCCGATTTTTCCGCCGAGGTGACCCAAATCTTGTATTTAGCCTTGACCGCCACTTGGCGAGCAACATAGGCGCATCGATACGATTTGTTCGGCGGCAGCCAGGTTGCAGCATCACCGTCACCCTTCGCAGAGTTTGTCGGTCCGTCAACCGCCAAGAGGTTCAGCGGGTCGTTATAGAAGGAATATCGAGACTCTGATGAAAGCTGCTGTGCTCCCTTTTGCCAGGCATCACTTACGGCTACGACGTGATCAATCTGCACCGCCAACGAGGTTTTTACCCCGCGAACGAACTTTATGGCCTTGCCTGTGTAAGGGTCGACAAGTCTGCCAGTGGCAACGATACAGTTCTCCCCCGAACGCCAGGTAATAGATGTCAGATCGCGTTTGAGAATGAAGTTACGAGTGTCGCAACCCGAGATGGTGCCCCAACCGTCGCTGAATAGGTCGCGAGCGTAGCCGGTCTTAGGTGCTCGCCCCTTAACCGCAAGTTTCTCTAAGACTTTGCTGGCTAGAGGTGCTGAGGCAGCTTCGGCAGAAACAACGCCTCCCTCGAGAGCAGAAGCGAATAGACCAACCGCCAGCAGGCCGGCGGCCGCAAATCTAGCGGTTTTGTTCAATTTGAAGGGCTTCGATCACTCGATCAATGAAAGCGTCGACCTGAGCCTCCACGTATCCCCCGCGCTTGGCATTGAAAACAACCCGGCGAACTTCATTGATGGTGATTGGGGCCTGAGAGTCGAAATGTCTTGTGATGTGTTCACAGAGGGCATCTACTTGCTTACGGCTGTAACCGCGAAGCAGCAGACCCGTGTTTGAGAATCGCTTGCCTCGAGGGCGTGCCAATCGGCCGCGAACTAGCTCTAATACTCGGGCAAGTCTGTCATCTAGGGCGAAGCTACCCTTCTCGTTCTTCTGACGCAGGATCTCACGAGCCGCAAAGCTGTCCTCGAGCTTATCCATCGCCCCGTCAACAATTTCAGGGATGAACCCTCCGTGAACCAGGTCAAACTCGGTGTTGCGGACATCGTGGGCGGTAACGCCATTCTCAACCGGGTTGTTGAACTGCTCGCGCGCGCGAGTTAAGAACTCTTCGACCTGGGCTGGTGTGTAACCGGGCTGCTTTGGGCCTGATTTCGGAAAGGTAAAACTCATAGGAAGATTCTTTCAGCCGAGGTTACTGGGCGATTGGGAAGAAGATGCTGGCGAACAGGTATGCGATCAAAGCAGCCGGAAGAATCGAATCCATGCGATCCATGACTCCACCATGCCCCGGCAGCAAGGAACTCATGTCCTTGACGCCAAGATCGCGCTTGATGAGAGACTCTGCAAGATCACCGAAGACGGCAGCAAGTAACATGACGGCGGCAAAGAGCAAGCCCTGCCACCAGGCACCGTGAAAACCCCAAACAACAAAGGCAAAGGAACTAGTTGTGCCGCCGACGATTGAGGCCATAAGACCCTCAATGCTCTTCTTTGGGCTCACGCCGGGTGCCATCTGGTGCTTACCGAGCTTGCGCCCGACCAGGTAACCCATGGTGTCAATCATCGAGACAGTCACAACGAATGCGATAACCCAAAGTGCGCCATCCTCTGGGCGACGCAGTAAAAGAATAGCGAAGCTGGTCATGAGAGGCAGGTAAATAACCACGAAGGCTGATGCGGCGAAGTCTCGCACCGTGGTTCTGAATGCCTGCATCGGCGCCTGGCGGCGCTCCCACAACAAATGCACTGTGCGCCAAAGAATAAGGGCCGCAACCGTTCCGAGAGAGACAAGCCATTGGGCCTCTGCCCCACCATAGAAGGCGGCGGGCATAATCAAGACCGCGCCAACAACGCTTGGCACGCGAGGCACATACCAGCCCTTGATTCTCAACGCGGTCGAAAGCTCCCATGCACCTGCGCCAGCCGCGGCCGCGGCAAGCACCATAAAGAGCTCTTTATAGATCAGAACAGAAAGCAGAAAAGCGCCACCGAGCAACAAACCAACAGCGATCGACTTCGAAAGGCTGCGGCCGGCAGGGGCGCTTTGCTGATTGGACAATTAGACCTCTAGGAGTTCTGCTTCTTTGCGCTTCAAGGCTTCATCGATTGCATCAACATAAGTCTTGGTAAGAGCATCGAGTTCCTTCTCGGCACGCGAGATTTCGTCGTCGCCTGCGAGACCATCCTTCTTGGCAGCGGCCAAGTCATCGTTGCCCTTGCGGCGAAGGTTGCGAACGACCACGCGGTGGTCTTCAGCCTTGCCCTTGACCAACTTGACGTAGTCGCGTCGACGCTCTTCGGTTAGATCCGGCAGCGTGACACGGATGAGGTTTCCGTCGTTCTGAGGGTTTGCATCCAGGTTCGGCATCTCGCGAAGAGCCTGCTCGATAGCCTTCAAAGCGCCCTTGTCGTAAGGGGTGATCACGATGGTACGCGCCTCAGGGTTAGCTAGCTGGCCTAGCTGACCAAGCGGGGTTGGAGTGCCATAGTAATCAACCATGACCTTCTGGAAAAGCTGTGGGTTGGCGCGACCGGTGCGCACGTTCGCGAAGTCTTCCTTTGCCGATTCGACGGCCTTAGCCATCTTCTCTTTCGAGGTAGCAAGAATTTCTGAAAGCATTTTGTTCTCCTGTTTTTCTAAAACACGTTCAACCTAGGCGGTTACAAACGTGCCAATCTTCTTGCCCATGATGGCATCGGTGACATTTCCCTTGCCCTGCATGCCAAAGACACGCATCGGCATCTTGTTGTCCATGCAGAGGCTAAACGCGGTTGCATCGACAACCTTTAGGCCCTGAACCAAAGCATCCTGGTAGGTAATCGATTCAAGCTTGACCGCCGAAGGGTCCTTCTTCGGGTCTGCAGAATAGACTCCATCGACGCCATTCTTGGCGACCAGAACCTCATCGGCGTGGATCTCAAGCGCACGCTGCGCTGCAACGGTGTCGGTCGAGAAGTAAGGAAGACCTGCTCCTGCACCAAAAATTACGACGCGACCCTTTTCGAGGTGGCGCACTGCGCGAAGCGGAATGTATGCCTCGGTGACCTGAGCCATGTTGATTGCAGACTGAACGCGGGTGCTAACACCTGCCTGTTCTAGGAAGTCTTGTAGGGCCAGAGCATTCATCACGGTGCCTAGCATGCCCATGTAGTCAGCACGAGATCGGTCCATTCCGCGCTGTGAAAGCTCGGCGCCACGGAAGAAGTTTCCGCCACCAACAACGATCGCTACTTCAGCGGTCTTTGCGCCCTCTGCGATTTCACGGGCCATTTCGGCAACGATGTCTGGGTTCACACCGAGGGTTCCTCCGCCAAAAGCTTCACCCGAAAGCTTGAGCAGAACGCGGCGCTTCTTCTGTGCCATGGGACACCCTCCTGGATTGTGTGATTTTTCTTTCTCTATTGTAAACGAGCAGCAAAAAAGGCTCGGCCGAAATCGACCGAGCCTTTGATGTTTTTAGCTTTAGTTATGCACCGACGCGGAAGCGAACGAATGCTGAAACAGTGACGCCAGCGGTCTCTAGAACCTTGGCGACTGACTGCTTGTTGTCCTTTGCGAAGTCCTGCTCAAGAAGCACGTTCTCCTTGAAGAAGCCGGTTACGCGGCCTTCAACGATCTTCGAAAGCGCAGCCTCTGGCTTGCCTTCGTTGCGTGCGGTCTCTTCAGCGATGCGGCGCTCGGTTGCAACGGTCTCTGCGTCAACGTCTTCACGAGAAAGAACGGTTGGTGAGAACGCGGCAATGTGAACTGCAACATCGTGAGCGGTTTCAGCGTCTGAACCTGAGTAAGCAACAAGAACACCAACCTGAGGAGGAAGGTCCTTGCTGGTGCGGTGTAGGTAAGCGTCAACAGCCGCATCCTTTAGAGATGCAACGCGACGAAGTTCAACCTTCTCGCCCATGATTGCTGCTTCGTCGTTGATTGCCTCTGAAACAGTCTTGCCGCCTAGGTTTGCAGCAAGAGCTGCCTCTAGTGTCTCGGCGCCAGCTGCAGCAATTGCATCTGCGACTGAGTCTGCAAGCTCAACGAACTTAGGGGTCTTAGCAACGAAGTCGGTCTCGCAAGCAAGCTCTACTAGGTAGCCGGTGCCACCGTTCACGCGAGCAAGGATTAGACCGTTGCTGGTGGTGCGACCTTCGCGCTTGGTAACGCCCTTTAGGCCCTTTAGACGAAGGAACTCAAGAGCCTTGTCAACGTTGCCGTCGGCCTCGTCAAGAGCACCCTTGCAGTCCATCATTCCGGCGCCGCTGCGGTCGCGCAACGCCTTTACATCTGCGGCGGTGTAGTTTGCCATCTTTACTTTGCTTCCTCTACTGCAACAGCCTCTGCTGGTGCTTCAACGGTCTCGGTTGCGGTCTCTGCAGGTGCTGCAGGTGCTGCAACTGCCTCAGCTGCTGCGGTGCCCTGCTCGAGAAGCTCGCGCTCCCACTCGGCTAGAGGCTCAGCTGCTGCCTCTGGCTTTGCGTGACGAGCGATTAGGCCCTCTGCAACTGCATCTGCGATAACGCGGGTTAGAAGGTGAACTGAACGGATTGCGTCGTCGTTTCCTGGAATACCGATGGTGACCTCGTCTGGGTCACAGTTGGTGTCGAGGATACCGATAACTGGAATGCCCAGCTTCTTCGCCTCGGTGATTGCTAGGTGCTCCTTGTTGGTGTCTACAACCCAGATCGCTGATGGAGTCTTGGTGATGTTGCGGATACCGCCTAGAGCCTTCTCTAGCTTGTCCTTCTCGCGGCGAAGGATAAGAAGTTCCTTCTTGGTAAGACCAGTCTTGGTCGCGCCAGAGAAGTCCATGACCTCAAGTTCCTTTAGACGTGAAAGACGTCCCTGGATGGTCTGGAAGTTGGTCAAAAGACCACCCAACCAACGCTGGTTGATGTATGGCTGGCCTACGCGAAGAGCCTGCTCGGCGATTGCTTCCTGAGCCTGCTTCTTGGTGCCTACGAATAGGATGCTGCCGCCGTGTGCAACGGTCTCCTTGACGAAGTCGTATGCCTTGTCAATGATGGCAAGTGACTGCTGTAGGTCGATGATGTAGATGCCTGAACGGTCGGTCAGGATGAAGCGACGCATCTTTGGGTTCCAACGACGGGTCTGGTGACCGAAGTGAACGCCGCTGTCGAGCAGCTGGCGGATTGTTACAACTGCCATGGCAGTCTCCTTTTTCGGCGCGCGAAGGCGCCACTCAGTTTTCTGTTCCAGACGGTTGTCTGGCACACCTGGTGCCGGATCTGTTTCGCCGTGATTGCTCTCGGACTGAGTGAAACGTGGATCTGATTCGACACGCGAAGTCAACAAGCGCGACAAGCGCACATGTTGCTAGTTCTCAGCATACCAGTCAAAGGTCCGGTTTATCCACCGCTTTGCCAATGATTATGCGACTTTTCTCCCGATTGGTCAGTCTTGATACATGCTGAAATTTGCCGTTCTTTCGCTCTTCACACTCGCCACTCTCGGCCCGACAGGTGCCAGTTGGCAAGCACCGTTCGACTCCCCCCATCGACTGGTTCGGCCCTATCTGCAACCCGCAAGCGACTACTCTGCTGGCCATCGCGGCGTGGACTATGAGATTGAGCTCGACGAACCACTTTTCGCCCCAGCTGATGGCGTGATCGCGGTTTCAAAGGTCATCGTGAATCGTGGGGTTTTGGCGATAAAACATGGCGCTGGGCTGCTGAGCGAGCTCGAGCCAGCTTGTTCCGATATGCCAGTTGGAACCACTGTTCTAAAGGGTGAAGTGATCGGTTGGGCTTGCTCGGCTGACGCTGACTACGCCCAACACTGTTCGGCCGATTCCTGTCTCCATTTTTCGCTTCGACTCGAGGGTAAATACCTCTCGCCGTCGGCTCTCATCGGAGGGCTCAACCCCTCACGTCTACTGCCTTACGCGCGCGGGTGAGCGTTTTTATAGCCATCTTTCAGGCGCTCAATGGACACGTGAGTGTAAATCTGGGTGGTTCCTAGGCTGGCATGGCCGAGCAGTTCCTGAACCGCCCTTAGATCAGCCCCGCCATCAAGAAGATGGGTTGCTGCGCTGTGCCTCAACGAGTGGGGGCCAGCTGTTCCGGTCGGGGTGTTTTCCAGCAGCGCTGCCACCAGTGCATAGATTTGTCGAACCCCGACTCGCAACCCTCTTGAATTAAGGAACATTGCTGAGTCTGTTTTTTCTTGAGCGAGTTGATTTCGACCGTGGCGCAACCAACCATCGAGGGCATCCCGAGCTGGCTGCCCGAATGGAACCATGCGCTCCTTGGAGCCCTTACCCATGAGACGAACGATGTTTCGGCTGTAGTCAACGTTTCCAAGATCCAAAGCCGCGAGTTCACTCACTCGCGCTCCGGTGGCATAAAGAAGTTCAACCATCGCCAGATCACGCAGCCCACTCGGGTTATCGAGTGTCGCCCTCGACTCGAGTGCACTGAATACCTGATCGAGGCTCTCTCGAGAAACTACTTTGGGAAGTGAGCGACCGGCCTTCGGCGAGCGCAGCCTAAGCCCTGGGTCTTCGGCTATGTAACCGGCTTTATGAAGCCACAGAGTGAAGGCCCTGGCAGCTGCGCTCTTGCGGGCAATCGTTGCCTTGGATGCACCCTTTTCACTTTGCCTCCAAAGCCAATCACGCAAAGATTCAAGGGTGATCGCCTCGGCCGAACTTTCTGCTCCCAGAATCAGAGTCAGGTCCTGCAAGTCGGCCAAGTAAGCCTTGAGTGTGTTTGGCGAATAACCCTTGCTCGAGCGCAGATAGGTCGCGAACTCGACCTGCGCACGTTCTAGGGAGATTGACATGTTTCAAAGATAGTTCGGGACCGGTCAAAGACTTCGTCGCCAACCCGATGAGTCTCGTTCGATGTATCCCAGCAGTGAGAGGCCAGCTATGCCAATCTCGGCCTCTGCGGCAGTTAGCCCACCTTCGCTGCGAATCCGATTGAAATCTGCGCCAGTCAGACCAATAACGTCGAGAACCCTCGTCTCTAGGGCGCCCAACCCAGAGACTTCAGCCGGCATTGTCGTTGAATTCTCGCCAAGCAACTCGAGAATGTCGTCTGCGCAGGTAATCAGCTCAGCCTTTTGACCCCTGATTAGTTGGTGACAGCCATCCGAGCCTGGAGCATTGATTGGCCCTGGAACGGCACCAATTGGCCTACCTAGGTCAACCCCTCGATTTGCGGTGCTCACCGCGCCGGATCGAGCATTGGCCTCTACCAGGATGATTGCCTGACCTAGAGCCGCAATGAGTCTGTTCCGCTGTAGGAACCTCCACTTGGTTGGTTCGGCTCCCGGAGGCATCTCGCTCAGCAACAGACCCTTGCTCGCTATCTCATTGAATAGTTCCCGATTACCAGAGGGATAGAGCCTGTCGAGACCACCTGCCATGACGGCGATTGTTTTGCCGCCTAGTGCCAGGGTTGCTCGATGAGCCTGTGCATCGATTCCATACGCTCCGCCGGAGATAATCGAAAACCCCCTACTCGCCATGGGTCCAACAAGTTCGCCGGTGGCATATTCACCGTAGGCGGTTGAAACTCTCGAGCCGACGACCGAAATGGCACGGCCAATGTCAAAGTTTGGCGTTCCTATGCCCCATAAACCCCGCGGTGCATGATTCTCCAGGTCTAGCAGCGCGTTGGGCCAGAACTCCGACGTCTCGGTTACGAACCATCCTCCAAGGGCGGCAATCGTGTTGACAGCAGAGGCAACCTTGGCCATTGAAAACCTAGGTGACCAGCGCTCGCGAGCGTCGGCAAGTGTTCTCTCGAAACGACCAAATTTTTGCATTTCCGCCCAGTCAGAGCCAGCTTGAGCGAAAAGGGAAACGTATCTGGCGGCTGCAGTTCGCGCCAGTTCGAGTGAAAGAGCCCTTGCGGCGCCAAAGGTTGAGATCAACTGCCCGGCAAAGGCATCGCCAGGTTCACAGATTACTGACCAGGCAATCGAAGAAAAGTAGTCAATCTCATCCTCGCTGGAGTTACCAAAGCGAACCTTCGCGCAGATAGCGGATAAATCGGAGCTTGAAATGGATAAGTCAGCAACTTTCACCATGACCCTGCACCATCTTCACCTCGAAGCAATGCTGCTTTGGCTACATCTTCAGCGTTCACCTTTTCTCTACCGGATAGGTCTGCATTCGACCAAGCCATGCGAAGGCATCGGTCGTACCCACGCATGCTCAACTGACCTCTTTCCATCGATTTCTCGAGCATTGCCGTGGCTTCAGAATCGATTCGTAGATTCTTGCGCAGGTAAGACCCCGGAATCTGGGCATTTATCGACCAGGGAGTGTCACGCAAACGTCGGTGCGCGCGGTCTCGTGCTTCGACGACCCGTGCTCTGATTTCTGCACTTGAGCGACCCAACTGCTGTGCACCGAGACGCGCCAAGGCAACTTGCGCAGGGTTGGCTAGGTGAAGTTTGAGTCGAACATCTATGCGATCCAGTAGTGGCCCGGAGAGCTTAGCTAGGTAAGCGTGGCGCGAACCTGCTGGGCACACGCACGCACGGCCGTTTCCGTCATACTTGCCGCAAGGGCATGGGTTTGCAGCCATGATCAACTGGAATTTTGCTGGAAACCTAGCCAAGCCTGCAGTTCGACTTATTAGCACCTCGCCGGATTCGAGAGGTTGGCGAAGAGCTTCGAGGATGGGGCGCTGAAACTCCGGCGCCTCGTCGAGAAACAACACTCCGTGGTTGGCAAGGGAAACCAATCCCGGTCGAGGAAGACTCGCACCACCTCCTATGAACGAGGTGAGGCTAGCAGTGTGATGGGGTGCTTCAAAAGGTCGCTTTGCAACCAAGTCAGGTATGGGCTTTCGGCTGCCTGCAGCAGCAATCGAGCGAAGCGCACTGGTCTCAAGCGATTCATCAAAAGTAAGCGCGGGAAGAATCGATGGCAATCGTTCAGCGAGCATGGTTTTTCCCACCCCTGGCGGGCCAACCATAAGCATGTGATGTCCGCCGGCAGCGGCAAGCGTCAGGGCGTAAATGGCGTCATCTTGGCCAATGACATCAGACAAATCTAGGTCGCTTTCGGCAACCTGATTCATGCTGGGTCTCTCTCCTTTGTGAAGCGCCAATTCATCTGCAACCAGATTCGCCCCATGGAAGCGCGACACCTCGGCGAGAGTCTTGGCGCCAAACACTTTGATTCCCTCGACTAACCCCGCTTCCTCCAGGTTTTCAAGTGGCACGATGAATTTTGCCCAGCCTGCTGCCTTGGCGGCTAAGACCGCCGGCAAAACGCCTGGCACAGCGCGTACCGAGCCATCCAACCCCAATTCTCCGAGATGGATGAAGGACGCGACCGAATCCGAGATGACTTTGCCCGACGCAGCCAGAATTGCGATGGCGATAGCAAGATCAAAACTCGCGCCGCGCTTAGGCACCGAAGCTGGCGAGAGGTTCACCGTTACCCTCCGGCCGGGCAGAGCCAGTCCGGAGTTTTGCGCCGCTGCACGCACGCGATCTCGCGACTCGGAAAGCGAGGCATCCGGCAGACCAACCAGCACAAACGAAGGCAGGTTGCTAGAGATCTCGGCTTCTATTTCGATGATTGTTCCAGCTAGGCCAACCAAACTAACCGCATAGGTCTTAGTGACAGCCATCAGAAAACTTCTTTTAGGTGCTCGATGTGCACCCGACCGCCGGTAATCAGAACCGCGATAGCATCCAAGCGCACTTTCACGCCCGAAACCTGCTTCGTGATGCACCAATCAGATACTAGACGGCGCATGCGCGCGACTTTGTTTGCTGTTATCGCCTCGAAGGGATGACCGTAACCCGAACCGTTTCGCGTCTTGACCTCGACAAAAACCAGGCGATCTTTGTCCTTTGCGACAAGATCGATTTCGCCTAGGTTCGAGCGCCAGTTTCGGTCAATAATTTCATAGCCGCGGTCTTCGAGAAATTTAGCGGCTTGGTCTTCGCCGTATCTGCCGACATCTTGTTTGAGATTCATATGTACGAATCTCGCGGAAGCGGAAGAGACTTAGCGTCTCAGCGCTAGAGATGTGCAAAACTGCCCACCAAAAGCGAGGTGGGGATAAGGGCTACTCCCCTACTGCGAGTTCCTTAGGGATGTCGAAGGCTTTACCAGACAGCTCTTCAACGTTGACATCCTTGAAGGTGAGAACTCGCACGTTCTTCACGAAACGGTCTGTGCGATAGATGTCCCAAACCCAAACGTCAGCCATGTTGAGCTCGAAATAGAAATCTGCTGGAGTGTCAACGCGAACCAAAGTAACTTCGTTTGCCAAATAGAAACGACGCTCGGTCTCGATCACATACTTGAACGTGCCGACAACGTCTTTGTACTCGCGATAGAGAGCTAGCTCAGCCTCGCGGTCGTAGTCGTCGATTTCGTTTTCGTCCATGGAAACAGTCTATTCCTCGAATGAAAGCTGGCCGTCGCCAAGGATTTTCGTCAACCAAGTATGGCGATGTTCACTAGATGGTCCAGTGGTTCGAATCGCCTGGATGTGGGCCTCTGACGCATAACCCTTGTGCCCGTCAAACCCATACTCGCCAAAGCTGGAGGCGAGCCCAATCATTAGGTTGTCTCGCTCAACCTTGGAAATCACCGAGGCAGCCGCCACCGAAACGCAATCCCGGTCGGCTTTGGTTCGCACAATCACTGGAATGCCCGAAGCCTTAGCGCCAAGCCAGTTGTGAGAACCATCAAGGATGATGATCGCGCCGTCTCGAGCGATTGCTTGCCTAAGTGAGGCATCTTGGAGTAGCGAATCGAGTGCCCGTCCTGCCGAAAGAGCCAGAGCTTGGACGATGCCCTTGGTGTCGATTTCATTTGCGGTGGCCATCCCGACAGCGAAACCAGAAACCCAAGTTTGCACTGGCGCAAGAATTTCGTTGCGCGCCTTTTCGCTCAGAAGTTTCGAGTCTTTGAGGTTGCTGGGCCAAGCGGTTTCCACTCGTTGATCCTGTGAATCAAGTAGAGCAACACCAACAGCCACCGGCCCGGCAATCGCGCCACGGCCAACCTCATCCATGCCAATTATGAATCTGGCACCCTGAGCCCAGAGCTCGCGCTCGAGATTAAGGCTTGGGAACGTCTTTGAAGACATCTGAGAAGTTATCGAGCCATATCCAGTGCTCGACCGGCCAGGTGATTATGAATGCTCGCCCGACGATAAATTGCTTGCCGACAAAACCCTTGCTCGGGAGATCGCCATGGAAACGGGAGTCTTCACTGTTAGGGCGGTTATCGCCCATGACCCAAATCGAACCCTCAGGTACGACCACGTCGAAGGTTCGGTCCGAAGGTTTTGCATCCTTGGCTAGGTAGGGCTCGGTGATGGCCTTGCCATTGATGGTGAGCTTGCCGTCTGCATCGCAGCATACGACGTGGTCGCCACCTATGCCGATAACGCGCTTGACCAGGTGTTGACTGCTATCCGGAGCCGTCAGCCCGAATGAAGACAGGAACCAATCGGCGACCGCGGCCACCGGAGTCTGAGATTCCGTTGAGACAGTGCCGAGCCAACCGCCAGGATCCTTGAACACGACAACGTCGCCGCGTTCGATTGGAATGACGTTAGGCACCAATTCATTGACCAGGATGCGGTCATCGATTTGGAGAGTTTCAAGCATCGACCCGGATGGAACGAAGAAAGAGCGAATCAAGAATGTCTTGATTAAAAGAGAAAGCACCAACGCCGAACCCACGATTACAACGAGGTCAATCAAGAAAGCAACAAAAATGTTCTTCCTAAACCGACTCCATTTGGAACCAGGGTGGCGTGGTGCTTTTCTATTCGGGCTTAGAAACTGCCCAAGATTTGTCATGCCTTAAGTGTAAGCAGGCCAGATTAGTTCTGGTTGTCGCGCTTCTCGGCGATCTTTGCCTTCTTGCCGCGTAGGTCGCGTAGGAAGTAAAGCTTCGCACGGCGAACAGCACCGCGTGATAGAACTTCGATCTTGTCGATTACTGGTGAGTGAACCGGGAAGGTACGCTCAACACCGACCTGGAAAGAAACCTTGCGGACGGTGAAGGTCTCGCGAACCGACTCGCCTGAACGGCGGATAACGATGCCCTTGAAAACCTGGACACGGCTGCGGTTACCTTCAATGATGTTTACGTGAACGTTCACGGTGTCACCAACGCGGAACGCTGGGATGTCTGAACGAAGTGACGCTGCGTCGACTGAGTCGAGAATGTGCATTTTGAATCCATCTCTGTTACTGCGCGCAGGTCAACAACGGGTAAGTTTTTGATGATTTGTGTTCACATGCCTAACTCCCCTGCGGCAGAGCATTCAAGGCGAACAACCTGTTTATTCTAGCGGTTATTGGCTAGTCAGGCAATAAGTCTGGGCGAACGCGTTTGGTGCGTTCAACCTGTTGCTCTTTGCGCCACTTGGCAATCAGGGCATGGTTGCCGCTTAGCAACACGTCTGGCACCTCGAGCTCCCGCCAAACTGCAGGCTTGGTATAGCTTGGGTATTCGAGCAGGCCATCCGAGTGCGATTCCTCGACCAAACTTTCGGCGTTGCCGATAACACCTGGGATGAGTCGCGCGATTGCCTCAACCATGGCGATTGCAGCAACTTCTCCGCCGTTCAACACGTAATCTCCGAGGCTAATCAGACGGACCCGGCCCTTGGTAGCTGCGTAATCAACTACGCGTTGGTCGATTCCCTCGTATCGCCCGCAGGCAAAGACGATGTGGTCTTCTTTGGCGAGCTCGTATGCAGTTGCCTGCTTGAACTGCTCGCCGGCTGGAGAGGTGAAAATGATGGTGACATTGCCGTCTGCTGGCAGGATTTCATCGAAAGCCTCGCCCCAAGGTTCAGGCTTCATCAGCATGCCCGCGCCGCCGCCATACGGGCTGTCGTCTACGGTTTTGTGCTTGTCGTGAGTGAAGTCGCGAAGGTCGTGAACTCGAAGGTCGATGATCTCTTTTTCGCGGGCTTTGCCCAGCAAGGAAATGTCTAGAGCCTTGAAGTACTCCGGAAAAATCGAAATAGCGTCAATGCGCACGACTAGTCCTCGACTACCTCTTCGAATAGACCACCAGGCGGGGTGATTGTGACTTCACCCTTGTCGATGTCTACGGTTGGCACGAATGCCTTGATGAATGGAAGCAAGACCTCTTCGGTCTCGGTTTTAACGGCTAGGCAGTCTTGTGCCGGAAGGTGATCAACACGGATGACTTCACCGATCTGAACACCGTCGCGGATGACCTTCAGCCCGATTAATTGGTGATCGTACCAGGCATCTGGTTCTTCCGGAAGAATTTCTACATCTGCGTTTACTAGCAGAATCGCCTTGATAAGAGTCTCGGCGGCGTTGCGGTCATCCACGTTCTCAAGAAAGAGAACCGGCTGAGCGTTGTAATAGCGGAGTTCCTTGACGGTAACGGTCTTGCCGAACCAAGGAGAACTGTCTGGCACCTGCAGGTCGAGGACCGCGCCAGTTTTGAACCGAGTCTCAGGACTGTCGGTATATAGTTCGAGTTTGAAAGCTCCCTTTAGGCCATGCGCTTTGACAAGGCGGCCAACTCGGAGCGTGGTCTTGCTAGAAATCGGTGTCCACCACGTCTACGCGAACCTTCTTGCCGTCGGCAAGAGCGTTTACTAGGGTGCGAAGCGCCTTAGCGGTGCGGCCGTTGCGCCCGATCACGCGGCCCAGATCGTCTGGGTGCACGTGAACCTCGAGCAAGTCTCCTCGCGAGGTTGATCGTGCAGTCACGGTAGCGTCGTCTGGATTGTCGACGATTCCCTTGACCAGGTGTTCGAGCGCAGCGGCTAGCACTTACTTAAGCTTCTTCTGCTGGAGCGGCAGCTTCTTCAGCTGCCTCTTCGACTACTGCTGCTTCTTCAGCTGCTGGAGCCTCTTCGGCAACGGCAACTTCTTCAGCTGCTGGGGCCTCAACGACCTCAACCGCTGCTTCTGCAACTACGTCTTCTGCTACAACGTCTTCGACAACTGCTGCTTCTTCAGCTGCAGGTGCCTCTTCGACCTTAGGAGCGACCTTGATCTCGGCCTTTGGCACAAGAACAGTCTTCTTCTTTGAGTCGATTACGTACTCAGCCTTTGCTTCCTTCACCTGGACGGTGTTCTTAGCGTTCTTGTCACCCTTTGACTTCTGGAAGTCACCGGTGAGCTTTAGAAGAACTGCAACCTGCTCGGTTGGCTGTGCGCCAACGCCAAGCCAGTACTGAGCGCGCTCAGAGTTGATCTCGATGATTGATGGGTTCTCGGTTGGCACGTAGCGACCGATCTCCTCGATTGCGCGGCCGTCACGCGCGGTGCGTGAGTCAGCTACGACGATGCGGTAGTGAGGTGCACGGATCTTGCCCATGCGCTTGAGGCGAATTTTTACAGCCACGATTGCTCCTGTTTTTCGTAATGGTGCGAACGTTCAACCGTGAGCGTGGGGGCACACTCGGTGAAAAAGCTCTAGGGGTTACCGGACACGTTTGGTTAGAGGGTCAAACGTACGGCAACCTCTCTATTCTGCCAGATATTGCCGAGATGCGCTACTCAATAGCGCCGAAATCTCAGGGGTTTCGGTTAGTTTCCCAAGCCAAAGGCCGAACCGGCTCCGCTTTCGCTCGAACCGGCAGGCTTCCCCCCGGCTAGACGTGCTGCTTCCTCGGCGGCGCGCTTGGCTGGGTTTCCTGACTTCGAACCCTTCTTGCCCTTGTCCTTGTTCTTGCCCTTGGCGCTTCCGAAACCACCGATTCCCGGCATGTTTGGCATACCTGGCATCTGCGGGACTCCGCCCTTTGACAGGGTTTTCATCATCTTGGCAGCCTGCTCGAAGCGATTTACCAACGAATTGACGTCGGTAACCGTCATACCCGAACCCTTCGCGATTCGAAGACGTCGTGAACCGTTGAGAAGCTTTGGTTGACGGCGTTCGGCAGGGGTCATCGAGCGGATGATTGCTTCGGTTCGATCGATTTCCTTCTCGTCGAAGTTTTCTAGCTGCTGGCGCATTTGACCGGCACCCGGCAACATCGCGAGCATGCTCTTCATCGAACCCATTTTGCGCAGTTGCTGCATCTGATCAAGGAAGTCTTCGAGCGTAAAGGTGTCCTTAGCCAACTTCTCGGCCATAGCGCGAGCTTCGGTCTCATCAAACTGTCGCTGCGTTTGCTCGATCAGAGTGAGGATGTCACCCATGTCAAGGATGCGGCTCGCCATGCGGTCTGGATAGAACGGCTCGAAGGCATCCATGCCCTCACCATTCGAAGCGAAGATGATCGGCTTGCCAGTGACCGAAGCAACTGAAAGGGCGGCACCGCCTCGGGCGTCACCATCGAGCTTTGTCAGAACCGAACCGGTGATTCCAACGCCCTCATCGAAGGCCTTGGCAACGTTTACGGCGTCTTGACCGACCATTGAGTCGATTACGAAGAGCACTTCATCCGGGTTGACAGCATCGCGAATGTCTTTCGCCTGCTTCATCAATTCTTCATCGATGCCGAGGCGGCCGGCGGTGTCAACGATGACCACGCTAAACATCTTCTGTTCGGCGTGCTTGATCGAATCCTTGGCTACCTTGACTGGGTTGCCAACACCATTTCCAGGCTCGGGTGCGAATACCTGGACACCGACGCGCTCACCAACAACCTGCAGCTGGTTAACCGCGTTCGGGCGCTGTAAGTCGGCGGCAACAAGAAGCGGAGTGTGCCCCTGATCCTTTAGCCACTTCGAGAGCTTTCCGGCGAGGGTGGTCTTACCGGAACCCTGAAGGCCGGCCAGCATGATGACGGTCGGCGGCTTCTTGGCGAAGTTGAGCTTGTGCTGTTCGCCACCAAGGATGGTTACCAGCTCTTCGTTCACGATTTGAACTACCTGCTGAGCAGGGTTTAGGGCTTTAGAAACCTCGTCACCCAAGGCGCGCTCGCGAACGGCCCCGGTGAACGCCTTAACAACATCTAGAGCAACATCGGCCTCGAGAAGCGCGCGTCGAATCTCGCGAAGCGTCGCGTCGATGTCAGCAGGGCTTAGCTTGCCCTTGCTGCGCAGATTCTTGAACGTTTCGACTAAACGATCTGAAAGATTGCCAAACACTGTGGTTGCTCCTAACTCACGAGCCCGCGAGCGAACTCGGTTGCGTCAAAGAACGCAAAATCATTTATACCTTCGCCAACACCAACAAGCTTCACTGGGATGCCCAATTCACGCTGAATCGAGTAGACGATTCCGCCCTTGGCAGTGCCGTCTAGCTTGGTCAGAACTACACCGGTAACGTTTGCAATCTCGGCAAAGGCCTTCGCCTGAGACATGCCGTTCTGGCCGGTGGTTGCGTCTAGAACCAGCAACACCTCACTGATTTTCGCCTGCTTCTCAATCACGCGGCGGATCTTGTCGAGCTCACCCATGAGGTCAGTCTTATTTTGCAGGCGCCCAGCGGTGTCAATAATCACGATGTCGGCGTCATCCTTGATTGCTGCTTCGACAGCCTCGAAAGCCACGGATGCAGGATCTTGACCCTCGGTCTTTGGGCGAATCAAAGTTGCCCCGGCGCGGTCAGCCCAGGTCGCAACCTGCTCAACTGCTGCAGCTCGGAAGGTGTCGGCGGCACCGATAAACACCTTCCACTCCCCTTCGCTAAGCCAGTTAGCCAGTTTGCCGATGGTCGTGGTTTTGCCCACACCATTCACGCCAACGACCAAGAACACGTATGGGAGTTTGCCATCGCTTAGGTTCAGAGCCTTGTCGTCGCGCTCTAGATTCTCAGCGATTACGGCCGCCAGAATGTCCTTCAGGTCTTGCTCTGACGTTGCGCCCGACTTCTTGGCTCGATCCTTCACCGATTCGACAATTGCCATGGATGCGTCGATGCCGAAGTCGGCTTGGATCAGGATGTCTTCGAGTTCGTCTAGGTTCTCTGGGTTGAACTTAACGCGGCTAAACAGCGACCGGATGCCCTTTTTGGCGCTGCGCTTCGGCAATTCAACGGCAACCAGTTCCGGCTCAGGCTCTGGCTCAGGCTCAGTAGCTGGTTCCGGCTCGGGGGCAGATTCTGGCTCTGGCTCTGGGGTCGGTTCAAGCTCCGGGGTCTGGTCAGGTTCTTCGTGGGACGGAATGGATTCCGCGGCGACATATGCGGCCTCAGCCGCATCGGCGACAAGGGATTCATTCGTCTCATTGACTTCTGGGAGTTCGACTACAGGCGCCTCAACGACCTCTGGCACCTCAACCACAGGCGCTTCAACCTCAGCTGTGCGCTTCTTCTTCCAAAACAGGAACCCGGCCACGACTAACCCTTGTCCAGCAAGCGTTGACCAACCACAGCCGAGACGCCATCCTGGCGCATTGAGACGCCGTATAGGGCGTCCGCAATCTCCATGGTGCGCTTCTGGTGGGTAATGATGATCAGCTGCGAGCTTGAGCGCAGGTCTTCAAAAATCTTGAGCAGGCGGCCAAGGTTTGCATCGTCGAGGGCCGCCTCAACCTCATCCATGACATAGAACGGCGATGGGCGCGCCTTGAAGATGGCAACCATAAGTGCAACGGCTGCCAGCGAACGCTCACCACCCGAAAGCAATGAGAGACGCTCGATGCGCTTACCGGCTGGCTTTACGGTGACCTCTAGGCCGGTGGTGAGCATGTCATCCGGGTTGGTCAAGAAAATCGAGCCGGTTCCGCCTGGGAAGAGTGTTGGGAATACCGTTTCGAAAGCCTTGCGAGTGTCTTCGAATGCGTCCGCGAAGATGGTCTGCATCTTTGCATCTAACTCGTCGATGATCTGGAGCAGGTCCTTGCGGGTCTGGGTCAGGTCGGCTAGTTGCTCGGTCAGGAACTTGTGACGCTGCTCGAGAGCCGCAAATTCTTCGAGGGCCAGCGGGTTTACCTTGCCGAGGCGCTCGAATAGTCGCTCCGATTCACGCAAACGCTTGGTTTGCTCTTCACGGTTGAACTCTTCATCTGGCGCGTATTCGGCTAGCAAGACATTTTGCTCTAGGCCAAGTTCGTCATTCGCACGTGACACAAGGTTTGCCAGGTTGAGGCGCTTCTCGTGGTTGTTCATTTCGAAGTCGTGCACGCTCTGGGTGAGGGTGGCAAGCTTCATCTGAATTTCGGCAGTTTCACCGCGAAGTCGAACCAGTTCTTGGTTCTGATGCGCGCGTGCGGCCTCTAGCTCGTGCAGACGAACCTTGGCTTGTGATGCGCTCTCGGCTACTGCATTCATAAGAATCGGCAGCGCTTCAAGCACTCGACGTGCACTTGCTAGTTGTTTGGCCTGCGCTGCGGCTGCGATTTTGGCTTTTTCGATGGCCTCTTGAGCTTCTGAAATCTGCTCGCGCAGACCCTTTGCGCGATCGGCTTCAACACGAACACGTTCAACGGCAGCACCGAGGTCAACGCGCATCTCGAGCTCTCGCTGACGCTCTTGTTCTAGATTCTCCGAGAGAGTCTGGCGGTTTGCCAGGTCTAGCGCCGGTCGCTCCTGCGAGGCAAATTTGTCGTGAGCAGCAACGGCTTCGGCGAGCGCCTCTTCTGCGACAGCAATCGAAGCCACGGCCTGTTCTGCAACGCGCGATAGACGGTCGACTTCGGCATCCGAAGCTTCAACCTGAACGCGCAGGCGGCCCAACTTCTCAGCATTTGCAGCCAAGGTTGCGTCGTGCTGGTTGAGAGTGGCTAGCGCATCTTTGGCAGAGTTCTTGGCTGCTTCCTCGGTTGATCTGGCCTGGGCCAGCTCACCCTTGAGGTCATCAATCTGCTTTGAGACCTTAGCCAGCTTGGCTTCGGCACCATCACGCTCAGCCACTAGCTCAAGCTTCGAAGGCTTGTTGGCAGAGCCACCACGGATGATGGACTCGGTTAAGACGTCTCCATCCAAGGTGATCAAAACGAGTTTTAGCGCGCCCTTATCGGCCTTATAGAGAGAACGGGCCGCTTCTAGGTCATCAACGATTACGACATCGGCTAGCAAGGCGAGTACGCCGGATGGAGCCTCGACAACCTCTGCTGCTGGGCGAGCGCCGGCTACCGACGGGAGTGACCCCGCCTTACCCTTTGCGTCGACATCAGCGACAATCAGTTCGACGCGACCACCGTCGGCCTTCTTCAGGTGTTCGATAGCGGCCAAACCGTCTTCGCGAGAATCTGCCACCAGCGCATCGGCCAACGGGCCAAGGGCTGCCGCAATCGCGGTCTCGAAACCGTTTTGAATCTTCATGTGGCTAGCAACTAGCCCTCGGATGCCGCGCAACCCAGCCGCGGATAGCTCGGATGCACCATCCTTCTGTTCAAGCATTAGGTTCAGCGCAGAACGCTTCGCCGACAGTGAGTCACGCTCTCGCTCAGCACCGTGCAACTCATCGCGAACCGATTCAATCTTGGCGGCGGCTTCAGATACGGCTTTCTGAGCTGCTTCATAGCGAGCCTCAAGGCCGTTATCGGCATCCTTGGCGCCTGAATCAGACTGCAACTGAGCGTCTAGTGCTTCATACTCCGCCTGGCGAGCCGCCCGACGCTCCTGAGCCTCGGCTAACGCACTCTGGTGACGAGCTACCTCGTCACGCTTGCTTGCCAATCGAGATTCGGCAACGGCGGCCTCATTGGCCAGACGCGACTTGTCTAGGTCAAACTTTGAAATCAGGGCGTTCTGTTCGGCGACCTCGTTGTCGAACTTCTCGAGCACATCACGGGCTTCACTGCGAGCCAGTTCGGCTTGGTGCAACCCGGCCTTGAGTGCCTCAACTGCCAACGCCAGGTCTGCACCGGATTTCTCGGCTGCTACGGCCTCGGCCTCAAGTGCACTCGGGTCAATTTGTGCGCCGGCAACGTCTGCCTGCGAACCGAGCAAAGCAACTCGCTGGTTGGCGATTGAGAGCAGCGAACGCAGGCGCTCAGCCAATGAATCGAACTGGTATGAAAGGTTGCGCGCGGTATCTAGTTCGGTTGAAACCTGAGCCGCTTCGAGGTGACCCAAACGGGCCGTGTTCTCGGTTAGGAGCGTCTGAAGAATATTGCGCTCGCCTCTGCGATCGGCCTCGCTCTTGGCTGTTTCTTCAAGAGCCTTGTGCAGGTCGATGATATCTGCAGCCAGGATGCGCGCCTTAGCGTCGCGAACGGTAGCGGCGATGCCCTGTGCCTCGCGTGCCACCTCGGCCTGCTGACCAAGTGGTTTCAACTGACGACGAACTTCGCCCGCCAAATCGTTCAGGCGGGTCAGGTTTGCCTGCATCGCCTCGAGCTTGCGTTGAGTCTTCTCCTTGCGGCGGCGGTGCTTCAAGATTCCGGCGGCCTCTTCGATGAAACCACGGCGTTCCTCAGGCGTAGCGCGCAAGACGCTATCCAGCTGACCCTGTCCGACGATTACGTGCATCTCGCGACCGAGACCCGAGTCGCTCAAGAGTTCTTGGACATCCAGTAGGCGGCAAGCATCGCCGTTGATTGCATACTCACTGCCACCGTTGCGGAAAAGCGTGCGAGAAATAGTGACTTCGGTGTAGTCAATCGGCAGGGCACCATCCGTGTTGTCGATGGTGAGGATGACCTCGGCTCGACCCAGAGGACCCTTGGTTGAGGTTCCGGCAAAGATGACGTCTTCCATCTTGCCGCCGCGAAGACTCTTCGCACCCTGCTCACCCATTACCCAGGCGAGGGCGTCTACAACGTTTGACTTGCCCGAACCGTTTGGCCCGACAACTGCGGTAACACCTGGCTCGAACGCAAAGGTGGTCGGCTGAGCAAATGACTTAAATCCCTTGAGGGTGAGGCTCTTTAGATACAAGCTGAGTCACTCCCCTTAGGCTGCATCGACGATGGTGCGCCGGAAATGCGCAGTACTCAAAATTACCGCATTATGATGGCGGTTTTCGCCAATGGAAGGGGTTAGCCCTTGAGTTTTTGACACTTCGGGCAGAAGTGAGATCCGCGGTTCATCCAGTTTTCTCTTTTGATCTGAGTTCCGCAGCGTTTGCAAGGAATTCCGGTCATGCCGTATGCGTTCAAAGAGACCGCAAAATAGCCAGATTCACCGTTGACGTTCTTGTATTGTTCGTCGAAACTCGTGCCACCCTCGGTGACCGCCTTAGCCAAAATCTCGCGAACGTGCTGCAAGAGCTCCTTAGCCTTTGGCCCGGTGAGAGAAGCTGCCGGCTGGTCGTAGTGCAACTGCGAACGCCAAAGGGCTTCGTCGGCGTAGATATTGCCAATCCCGCTCAGGGTTTGCTGATCCAGCAACACCCGTTTGATGCCCGAATTCTTCTTCTTCAACTTGGCAATCACAAACTTCTCGTCGAAGTCTTCATCCAGTGGGTCGCGCATGATATGAGCTGCTGAGGCTGGGATGAGGTTCCGCCACCAAGTCGATTCGCCATCGGAAGAAACCCCAAGGCCGTTACTGAATCCGCCTGGCAACCCATCCGGGGTTGGCACCAAGTCGTCGATCGCAAGGGACCCGAACAGGCGCTGGTCGATAAAGCGCATTTCGACTTTTTCGCCATCTTCTGAAATCGCATGGATGACAACGCGCGTTAGCTTGTCTTCGGTGAATCCTGGGGTTCGAAGCAGCATCTGCCCGCTCATACCGAGGTGGCCAACCATGGCAAGTTTGTGCCCCGGGTTGCGGCCTGCCGGAAGCTCTAGCGGCATCCAGAGAAACTTGCCTCGTCTCACGACTGCCAGAATTTTGGCGCCCACCATGGTCGCGATGAAGTCTTCCACCCCGCCGATGTGGCGTTTGAACGAACGGGCATCGAGAACATCGATGGCGGTAACGGTTGCGTTGGTAAGCGCCGGAGCCAAACCGGCTCGAACGGTTTCAACCTCAGGTAACTCTGGCATTACTTTGACTTTTTAGGCTTTGGCAGCTTCGCGAGTGCGTCGATTGCTGCCTGAGTTTCGGCAAGCTTCTTGCTGCGACCTTGGCCGGATCCAAGGACCTTGCCATCGATACTCACGGTTGCAAAGAATGTGCGGTCGTGATCTGGACCCTCATGGGTGGTGACGTATTCGGGGGCCGGCTTCGATTGCGCCTGCGCTATCTCACCGAGAGTAGTTTTTGGATCACTGTTGGCGCGAAGTGAATCGGTGTCTTCAAGCAGCGGAAAGACCAACTTGCGAATGATGCCCTCGGCTGCCTCTAAACCCTTTGACACGTATGCTGCGCCGAGAATGGCTTCGAACGCGTCGGCGAGAAGGTTTGGCTTTTCACGGCCACCAGTCTGGTCTTCACCCTTGCCCAGGCGAAGAAACTCACCGAGCCCGATCGAGGTGGCTACCTGCGAAAGCGCGGTTGCCGAAACGACTGCGTTCTTCACCTTGGTTAGCTCGCCCTCAGGAAGGTCGGTGAGCAGATCGTGAATATGTGCAGTTACAACAAAACCCAACACCGAGTCCCCGAGAAACTCGAGGCGTTCGTTGTTGGGTGTGTTGCCATTCTCATACGCGTATGAGCGATGGGTAAGTGCGAGTTCGAGCAGCTGTGGCTCGATGTCAACGC
>WLGA01000010.1 GCA_009703445.1 Actinomycetota bacterium
AAGACGAAAAGTGCCGAAGCAAGGATTATTGGGGAGAGCCATTTATGACCTTGGATCCACTGAATCACGTGGCCTCCTGGTTTCAGAAAGATTGGCTCCCCGGCTTGGACTCGAACCAAGAACCTATCGGTTAACAGCCGATTGCTCTGCCAATTGAGCTACCGAGGAATGTTGCTTTCGCGACTAGACAACATTACCAAATAAATCCAGCCAGGATGCCACAAATCGAGATTTAGTAGCCCAGTTCGAGATTTACTTGGCCGACCAGCGGAGTGGCCCGAATTATGGCTTGAACGTTCAGCACAATTCGCTCGGACAGCAGTCGCACGCACTGCTCAGGGGTGTCAGCGGTGTGTGGCGTGATGATGAGATTCGGCACATTCCATAGCGGGTGGCCATCCGGAAGCGGTTCAGGGTCAGTGACATCTATTCCTGCACCCGCTATTTGACCGGTATTTAGGGCTAGTTCAAGCGCGCTGGAGTCGACGATTGCGCCACGAGCAATGTTGACCAAATAGGCAGACTGCTTCATTCGGGAGAACAAGGTGGAATCGAAAAGTCCTTTAGTTTCCTCCGTCAACGCCGAGGCAATGAATACGAAATCCGCGTCGCCGAGGTGGGAATCGAGGTCACCAAGCCCAATCGTCTTCGTTGCACCGGCCAAAGATTCCGTTGAGCGACGAACTACGGTCGAAGAAACTCGGAAAGGAGCTAGGAGCCTGAGCAGTTCTTCAGCAATGCCTCCCCCGCCAACTATCAACACATTTGAATCGAATAGCGAGACTGCGAACTTGCGACCCCATGATTTGGCCGCGAGACGCTCCGGCAGAGCGCGCCCCAACGCGAGTGCGAGCATTAACGCGTGTTCTGCCACTGGCTCGCGATAGGCGCCCTTGGCAGAGGTCACCAGCAAGTTGCGCCCGGACTCCCTGAGCGAGTCAAATAGACCCTTGAAGTTGTCTACGCCGGCAAATGGCAACTGTACCCAGGATATCTGTGGGTTATCAGCCAAGATTTGGGCGAGTTGCACGGTGTCCTGACTGTCAGTCCAAACCAAACCGGTCGCGCTTCCATTGAGATCTGCAGCGACTCCGCCGCCAAGTGCGATGGCTCGCAAATATTCTGGCTGCGCCGTTGGAAGAACCGCAACGATTGGCTGCATCAGAGAGCCCTGCGCTCAGATTCCAAAGTCATTAGCTTTCTTTGCACTTCAGCAGATTCCGGTGACCCAGGCTCCACTCGGCGAAGCTCGGCGAGTAGATCGGCCTTTTCGCGGGCGATGGCATTGGTTATTGCACGAGCGATTACGCCCTGGCCATATCGCGTTAGCCCTTCAGAGTCGGCCGCCGGAAGGGTCTGAGCGGCAATCTCTCGAAGCACCTGGTGAAGACTTGGGTCGCAGTTTGAGGCGATTGTGTTTAGCCAGGTCTGACTATCCTTCTCAGAAGCTGCCAGTTCAATCGACTTCAAGATCGCGTTGTGTGCTGGCGCACTCAAGCCAGCCTTGCAAAGCTTTAAGAGTTGTTCGCCGGTAAACGTGCTTGGCAACTGAACAAGAACTTCGAGAGTCTGACGTTCGAAGCGCGTAATTGGGTCGTTCAGGTTGAGTTCCGGCAGAATTACTCGCTCTGGGGCATCCTCGGGAGGCGCCTCGCCATCTCCAACAGGCGTTGAATGTGACGCTGGAGTCGGCGCGTCCTTGCGCATTTCTGCCACCGCCTGCTGGCGACCAGCCTTGGCAGCGGCGTCAACCAGAGCAGCAACGTCGTTACCGTCAAGGTTGACCCAACCAGCCAGTTCACGTGTGTAGGCGGGGCGCATGGCCGGATCCTGGATGCCAGCGACAACTGGAGCGGCAGCTCGAGCAGCGGCAACCCGGCCCTCAATGGTAGAAAGATCAAACTTGGACAGCTTTTGTTTGATGGCGAACTCAAAGAGCGGCTTTTTCACTTCGATCATCGCTCGAACCGCTTCGTCACCCTTTGCGGTTCGGAGGTCGCAAGGGTCCAATCCATCCGGGCCAACCGCAACAAAGGTCTGTGCCGTGAACTTGGCTGAATCGGCAAACGCGCGCATAGCCGCTTTTTGCCCAGCCGCGTCGGGGTCGAAGGTGAAAATGACCTCTGACGGAACATCCTTGTCAGCAGAAAGCAAACGATTGATAATCCGGATGTGGTCGTCACCGAAAGCTGTTCCACAGGTTGCTACCGCGGTGGTGACACCGGCCAGGTGGCAAGCCATGACGTCCGTGTAACCTTCCACGACTACAACACGCTGCTGTTTTGAGATGTCGCGCTTGGCAAGGTCGATTCCGTAGAGCACCTGTGACTTGTGATAGACCAACGTATCGCTGGTGTTCAGGTACTTCGGCCCCTGGTCATCGTCGAAAAGTTTGCGGGCTCCGAAACCAATTACCTGGCTGGTGGTGTCGCGAATCGGCCAGATCAGGCGACCACGGAACTTGTCGTAGGCACCTCGGTCACTCTTGGTGACTAGGCCAGCGAGAACCAACTCGTCGACCGTGAAGCCCTTCTTGGTGAGGTGATCGAACAGGCCGTTCCAGCCCTTAGGCGCAAAGCCGATGCCAAACTGTTCGGCGGCCGACTTATCGAAGCCGCGACCCTTAAGAAATTCACGGCCTGGGATGGCGGCATCGGTCATCAGTTGTTCTTGATAGAACTGAGCCGCAGCATTGTTGGCCTCAAGAACACGAGATTTTTGGCCTAGCTCTGGGCTAGCGCCGCCCTCTTCATAGCTGAGGACGAAACCGATTCGAGCAGCAAGCTTTTCTACCGACTCGGTGAAGCTAAGTTGGTCCAACTGCTGAATGAACTTGTAAACATCGCCACCTTCACCACAGCCGAAGCAGTGGTAAAAACCCTGCGCTGGGCGAACGTTGAAAGATGGTGACTTTTCATCGTGAAACGGGCAAAGACCCTTGAGTGAGCCGGCTGAAGCTGGGCGCAGCGAGACATATTCGCCGATTACATCCGCGATGTTTACCCGAGTCTTCACTTCCTCGATATCGCGCGCCTTGATCTTGCCTGCCATGCCCTTATCCTATTTCCCGATTGAGCCGACAAGTCGGTGGTGCAAAGTGAGTGCACTCTGGTCGGTGAGGCAGGCAATCTGATCGACGATTACGCGATGCTTTTCGACCTCGTCGCTGGCGAGCGACCAAGCCTGCGCGCTGTAAGAGTCAAGATTCGCACCGTTAGAAGCGAGAAGGGCATCGGCGAGCTCGGTCAAAAGGCCGCGTTGCCACTCGTAGAAAGGTCGACGGGCCTCGGTAGACATCAAGTAAGCAGAGACAATGCCCTTCAGGACCGAAATCTCTGCCTGCACATCGGCAGGGATGGCCAGAGTCGAACCAAATCTTGCCAGTGACTCAACCGGAGATGTCTCGATGATTGCATCCACTGTTCGGCTCACCAGCGAACCGATGAATGAACTGGTCAGGTTCTTGAGTGTGCCAAGCGCCCCTGGAGAATAATCAAAACTGGTTAGCCAAAACTCATTGGCGCGCAGCCGGTTCAATGCCTCGGCAAGTGCATCACGGCCGATCGCTCCGCCATTCCAGGTGCTGATCTTTTCGAGCAAGTCTGGATCGTTTAGAGAATCACCCAAAGTTTGCACGTCCACGAATTTGGAAACGATCGCATCTTCGAAGTCGTGCACCGAATAGGCCACGTCGTCGGCGAAGTCCATAACCTGAGCTTCAGCTGACTTCACGCGTGCGGGTGCGCCCTGTCGCAACCATTCGAAAACCTCGATGTCGTCGTCATAGGCGCCGAACTTCACAGCTCGGTCTGCGCCAACTTCGGCGATAGCTTCGCTTCGCAGCCACGGATACTTGCAGGTTGCATCCAAGCTCGCACGCGTTAGGTTCAACCCGTATGACTTTCCATCCGCGGTGATTACCTTCGGTTCGATGCGAGTTAGCAGGCGAAGTGTCTGAGCATTGCCCTCGAAACCGCCGAAATCGGCAGCCCAGGAGTCCAGCGCTTTTTCGCCGTTGTGACCGAATGGCGGGTGACCTAGGTCATGCGCTAGGCAAGCCATGTCGACCATGTCGGCATTGAGACCGAGGTCGATTGCCATCTCACGACCGATTTGGGCAACCTCGAGCGAGTGAGTCAGACGTGTGCGAGCGAAGTCGCCTCCAGAAGGGCTCAGCACCTGAGTTTTGGCTCCAAGACGTCTTAGCGCTGAAGAGTGAACCACTCGGGCTCGATCGCGCGCGAATTCACCGCGGCGAGCTCCCGAGGAGCGCTGCTCCGGCAGGAAACGCTCGCGGTCGAAATCGGTGTAGCCGAGTTCTGAAGAATCCCTGTTTTCCATCTAGCCCCCCGAGACAGATAGCTCTGCCTCTTGCAGCATCTTGCGCTGATCGCCGACCAGCTCGCGGGAATCTAGCCAGTTCTCTGGCAATGCAGTTAGCTTTGCTCCACCCAGGCGGCCGCGAGGGCCTTCGGCTTCCTCGCCAGGGTAAGGCTGCGAACGATCGAGGGTGCCGAGGATTTCATCCATGTGCTGAAGGGATTCGACCTGGGCCAAGGATGCGCGGAATTCGCCACCGACCGGGTAACCCTTGAAATACCAGGCAACGTGCTTTCGAATGTCTCGGCAGGCCTTTGCTTCATCCTCGAAGAAGTCAACCAACAGTTCGCCGTGGCGTTTGAAGGCATCGGCCACCTCGCCCAGGTTTGGCTGAATTGGGTCAATCGCGGCGTTGGAGTTTGGGTCGCGCTGATACTCATCGAATGCAGCCTGAAGGTCTCCGAACAGCCAAGGGCGACCTAGGCAACCGCGGCCAACAACAACACCATCTACGCCAGTTTCACGCATCATTCTGATTGCATCGGCAGCTGACCAAATGTCGCCGTTGCCTAGCACCTGAACGTCAGGCAGTGCCTCACGCAAGGTAGCAATCGCAGACCAGTCTGCATGCCCTGAATAGTATTCAGAAGCGGTTCGCCCATGAAGCGCGATGGCGGTTACGCCCGCATCTCTGGCCGCTTTACCCGCGTCCAGGTACGTCAAGTGATTGTCATCGATGCCCTTGCGCATCTTTACGGTCAACGGAACGTCACCGGCAGCTTTCACAGCCGCATTGACAATCGAAGCGAATAGATCCTGCTTCCAAGGAAGAGCGGCGCCGCCACCCTTTCGAGTCACCTTTGGCACTGGGCATCCGAAGTTGAGGTCGATGTGATCGGCCCGGTCTTCGGCTACCAGGATGGTCACCGCTTCAGCGATGGTCTTTGGGTCAACACCGTAGAGCTGAACCGAGCGAACATCCTCGGATGGGTGGTGCCCAACGAGACGAAGAGATTCCTCGTTGCGCTCGACGAGAGCCCTAGAGGTGACCATCTCAGCCACGTATAGACCGCCGCCGAATTCACGACAGAGAAGACGAAACGCAGTGTTTGTGATGCCAGCCATCGGCGCCAAGACCACCGGAGTCTTGATCGCGATTTTGCCGTACTGAAGCGCCGGCGCCGACATCTGCTGCGTCATCGTGTTTAGGAAACTAGCTTTGCGCCTAGGTATTCACGAAGCTTGGAAAGCGAGACTCGCTCCTGCTGCATCGTGTCGCGTTCGCGAACGGTAACTGCCTGGTCATCCAAGGTTTCGAAGTCGACGGTTACACAGAATGGGGTTCCAATCTCATCCTGGCGACGGTAGCGACGACCAATTGCACCCGCGTCATCGAAGTCGATGTTCCAGTAGCCCCGAAGTTCCTGAGCCAAGTTGCGAGCAACCGGTGAAAGGTCTTCGTTACGAGAAAGCGGAAGAATTGCTGCCTTGATCGGAGCAAGGCGGTAATCCAAGCGGAGCACTGTGCGGACATCCACGCCACCCTTGGTGTTCGGAGCTTCATCCTCGTGATACGCGTCAACCAAGAAGGCCATCAGCGAACGAGTTAGGCCGGCGGCTGGTTCAATCACGTATGGGGTCCAGCGTTCACCCTTTACCTGGTCGAAGTAGCTAAGGTCAACGCCCGACTCGCGAGAGTGAGTCGTAAGGTCAAAGTCGGTGCGGTTCGCGATGCCCTCGAGCTCGCCGAACTCGCTTCCCTGGAAGCCGAAGCGATACTCGATGTCAACGGTGCGCTTCGAGTAGTGCGACAGCTTTTCCTTGGCGTGCTCAAACAGGCGCAGATTCTCAGGGTTGATTCCCAGATCGGTGTACCAGTTCATGCGCTGTTCGATCCAGTAGTCGTGCCACTCTTCATCCGTGCCTGGCTCGACGAAGAATTCCATCTCCATCTGTTCGAATTCACGGGTGCGGAAAATGAAGTTTCCAGGCGTGATTTCGTTGCGGAAAGACTTTCCAATCTGGCCGATTCCAAACGGAGGCTTCATACGAGCTGCACCGAGGACGTTGGCAAAGTTCACGAAGATGCCCTGGGCGGTCTCCGGGCGAAGGTAGTGTAGGCCTTCTTCAGCAGCAACCGGGCCTAGGAAGGTCTGTAGAAGACCGTTGAAAGCCTTTGGCTCGGTCCAGATGTTCTTGCCGCCACAGTTTGGGCAGGCAATGTCGTTCATGCTGTCTGGAGCGCGGCCCTTCTTCTCTTCGAAGGCCTCTTCCAGGTGGTCCTGACGGAAACGCTTGTGGCAAGAGGTGCACTCGATCAGCGGGTCAGAAAACTCGCGAACGTGGCCCGAAGCTTCCCAAACCTTGCGCGGGAGAATGACCGATGAGTCCAAACCGACGATGTCTTCACGGCTTTGAACCACGGTGCGCCACCACTGGCGCTTGATGTTTTCTTTTAGCTCGACACCCAAGGGTCCGTAATCCCAAGCCGAACGGCTGCCGCCATAGATTTCGCCGGCCTGAAAGACGAATCCACGGCGCTTTGCGAGAGAAATTACTGAATCTAGACGATTTGGGGTAGCCACTTAAACTCCTTGCCCAAGCTGGATGCCTGGCACTTGTTCGAAGTTATTAGTCTACTTTGCCTTCTTGGTTTTTGGCTTGTCTACTGCCCCGCCAAATCGGCGGTCTCGGCTTACGTATTCGCCGATGGCATCCCACAACGAGGTGCGATCAAAATCTGGCCAGAGCGTGTCCATGAAGACAAACTCGGCGTATGCAGACTGCCAAAGCAAGAAGTTCGAGGTGCGCTGCTCCCCCGAGCTGCGCAGGAACAAATCAACGTCTGGAAGGTAACTCGAGTTCAAGTAGCGAGACAGGGTTTTATCAGACACCGAGCCAGGCTTCAGCTTGCCCGAGGCAACATCCTGAGTTATGGCGTTGATGGCGTCGGTAATCTCGACGCGCGACCCATAGTTGACGCACATGGTCAGCGTGAGAGTGTCATTTTTTGCCGTCAGTTTCTCGGCGGCCTTCAGCTCATCGATGACCGAAAGCCAGAGCTTAGGGCGGCGACCTGCCCAGCGAATGCGAACACCCCAGGCGTTTAGTTGGTCACGTCTCCGGCGAAGAACTTCTCGGTTAAAGCCCATCAAGAATCGAACTTCTTCAGGCGATCGCTTCCAGTTTTCAGTTGAAAACGCGTAGACAGTCAGAAATTTCACGCCCGCCTCAAGTGCGCCAGCCACCACATCAAGCAGCGCAGCCTCACCGGCCTTGTGCCCCTCAACACGAGTGAGCCCGCGTTCATTGGCCCAGCGACCATTTCCATCCATGACGATGGCGATGTGCTGTGGCACCGAACCGGCTGGAAACGACGGGACTCTTGCGCCGGTCTTTTGAACCGGGACTAGATCATTCATTGACGCTCCATGTGCTGCAGTGATTTCAAACCACGTTCGATGTGCCATTGGCTATAGGCAGAAACAATACCCGAAGCTGCTCCCCTAATGCTCTCTGGTGCCGCGTCGGCGACCTCCCAGTCGCCGGCCAGAAGCGCACCGAGCAGTTCGCCGGTGTGAGGGTCGATAACGGCTGCACCCGCCGGTCTGCACTCGCGGCAAACTACGCCACCGAGTTGCATGACGAAGGCTTGGTGCGGGCCGGGAGCACTGCAGCGTGCACAATCGACGAAGTTCGGGGCCCAGCCGGCAATTGAAAGAGCTCGCAGCAAGTATGAATCCAGGATGAGCGAGGCATCATGCTCTTTGTTCGCAAGTGATCTCAGCGCACCGACCAGCAGGAGATATTGCTGAGGCGTCGAATCGTCACCGGTGAGCTTTTCGGCGGTTTCAACCATCACGGTCGCTGCGGTGTAGGTTCGGTAATCCTCGATGATTTCGCGACCATAGGCGCCGATAGTTTCAGCCTGGTTGACGATGTCAAGGGTTCGCCCCTCGTAAAACTGAGCCTCAACCACCATGAACGGCTCGAGCCGAGACCCAAACTTGGAGCCCGTGCGGCGAACTCCCTTGGCAACTGCACGAATTTGGCCGTTGTAGCGCGACAAAAGAGTCACGATTCGGTCTGCTTCACCCAGTTTGTGGGTGCGCAGAACAACCGCTTCATCCTTGTATGTAGGCACCAAACAAGTATCCCCCGACAGCATCAACTATCGGGGGAACTCGTAAGCGTCCGATTAGACGCGAAGTGCTCGGTTGACTGCCGAGATAACTGCCTTTAGTGAGGCGGTTGAGATGTCTCCATCGATACCAACACCCCACAGGGTCTGTCCATTGACTTCGAGTTCAACGTATGCCGCCGCCTGCGCGTCGCCACCCTCGCTCAGAGTGTGCTCAACGTAGTCGAGGAGTCTGACCCCGACGCCCTGCTTCTCGAGCACGTTCAAGAATGCTGAGATAGGGCCGTTTCCTGTGCCGGTGGCCTGAAGTTCGCCGATGCCATCACGAAGAACGATGTTTAGCTCAACGTGGCCATCCATGTTGCTCTCGGTGCGCATCTTCTTGAGTTCGAAACGACCCCACTTTAGGTCGATACGATCCGCCGGGGCCGGCAAGTACTCGTCGATGAAGATGTCCCAAAGCTTGACCGAAGAAACCTCGCCGCCATCCTGGTCGGTCTTGTTCTGAACAACTCGAGAGAATTCGATCTGCAACTTGCGAGGCAAGTCGAGACTGTGGTCGGTCTTGAGTAGGTAGGCGACGCCACCCTTGCCAGACTGCGAATTGACTCGGATGACGGCCTCGTATGAGCGACCAACATCCTTAGGGTCGATCGGCAGGTAAGGAACCGCCCAAACCAAGTCATCAACGGAGACACCCTTGTCGGTGGCCTCCTTGTGCATGAGCTCGAAGCCCTTCTTGATTGCATCTTGGTGGGAGCCCGAGAAGGCTGTGTAAACCAAATCGCCTCCGTAAGGAGCACGCTCAGGCACTGGCAACTGGTTGCAATACTCAACCGTGCGCTTGATTTCGTCGAGCTGGCTGAAGTCGATGTGTGGGTCGATTCCCTGGCTGAATAGGTTCAAACCAAGGGTTATTAGGTCCACGTTTCCAGTGCGCTCGCCATTGCCAAATAGGCATCCCTCAATGCGGTCTGCGCCGGCAAGGTATCCGAGTTCCGCTGCTGCGACTGCGGTGCCACGGTCGTTGTGTGGGTGAAGTGAAATCAAGATGCTGTCGCGACGAGCAATGTTGCGGTGCATCCACTCGATTGAGTCTGCGTAAACGTTAGGCGTAGCCATCTCGACGGTTGCCGGAAGGTTGATAACCATCTGGTGATCCGGCTTCGGGTCGATAATCTCGATCACGGCGTTGCAAACCTCTACGGCATACTCAAGTTCGGTGCCGGTGTATGACTCCGGTGAGTACTCGTAGAAAACGTCGGTCTCTGGAATCAAAGACTCCATCGAGCGGCACTTGCGGGCACCTGCGAGGGCGATCTCCATGATGCCCTGCTTGTCCTGATTGAAAACTACGCGACGCTGCAAGACCGATGTTGAGTTGTAGAAGTGGACAATCGCCTTCTTCGCACCCTTTAGAGACTCATAGGTGCGCTCAATTAGTGCATCTCTGGCCTGAGTTAGGACTTGGATGGTCACGTCAGCCGGAATGTGTCCGTCTTCGATGAGCAGGCGAACGAAATCAAAGTCGGTCTGGCTTGCCGAAGGGAAGCCAACTTCGATTTCCTTGTAGCCCATGCCCACCAAAAGCTTGAACATCTTGAGCTTGCGCTCAGGGCTCATTGGGTCGATTAGAGCCTGGTTGCCGTCACGCAGGTCAACCGCGCACCAGCGTGGGGCTTCATTAATGCGCTTTGACGGCCAAGTGCGGTCTGGCAGGTCAACGGCGATTTGCTCGTGAAAAGGAACGTATTTGTGTACCGGCATGCCCGATGGGCGCTGGGTGTTTTCCATGAAAAGTTCTTCCTTGATGAGTGTTGGGTCAGCCAGCAGAAGGCTCCGCGACGAGGAAGGCCGGTTTAGGCCTCGTCGCGGCCACTAAGTAGGAGACCGAAGAACACCATGTCAGGTTAGCACTAGAAGCCGAGCTTGCCCAGTTGTTTAGGGTCTCGCTGCCAATCTGAAGCGACCTTCACACGAAGCCCAAGGAATACCTTGTGCCCGATAAGTTTTTCGATCTCTAGTCTCGAGCGCTTGCCAACATCTATCAAGCGAGAACCCTTGTGCCCGATGATGATGCCCTTTTGGCTGTCGCGCTCGACGAAAATGTTGGCATGGATGTCGGTTAGGTTCTGACCCTTGCGACGAGACATTTCATCGATGGTTACGGCGATCGAGTGCGGTAGTTCGTCGCGAACACCCTCAAGAGCGGCCTCGCGAATGAGCTCACAAATTCGGTTTTCAAGCGTCTCGTCGGTTACCGCTTCAGGCGGGTACAGTGCAGGTGACTCGGGAAGCAAATCAATTAGCACCTTTGTCAGAACCTCGAGCTGGTCTTCGGCAACTGCAGACACAGGCACGATTGCTCGCCAGTCACGAAGCTGTGACACAGCAACAAGTTGATCAGCCAGCTGCTCTGGAGAAACCAATTCACTCTTGGTGATGACGGCAACAAGCTTTGCTCGGCGGAACTCGTTCAACTGTTCGTTGATGAAGTTATCTCCCGGGCCTATCTTCTCGTTCGCCGGGATGCAGAAACCAATGACATCGACATCGCCAAGAGTTTGCTCAACCAAGTCGTTGAGTCGCTGACCGAGCAGTGTGCGAGGTCTGTGAAGACCCGGTGTGTCCACCAAAATGAGCTGACCGAAGTCGCGGTGAACGATTCCACGGATGGCTCGACGAGTGGTCTGAGGCTTGGCGCTGGTAATCGCGATCTTTTCACCCACCAATGCGTTGGTTAGGGTCGACTTGCCGACATTCGGTCGCCCGACAAAGGACGCGAATCCTGATCTGTGCTCGGCCATTATTTCTCCTGCTCGATTGAATCGAAGGCAGACAGGCTGTCGGCCAAATTGTGTTCCTTGCTAACCAGAACGGTGACTAGGTGCTTGCGCCGAGCCTCGATGCGGTCGGCAGTAAGACTGAGACCACTGATTGTGACTCGGTCTCCGCGTTTTGGAAGTTTGCCGAGCTCCTTGGTGAGCAAACCGCCGACACTATCGACGTCTTCATCCTCAAGATCAAGTTCAAACAATTCGCCCAACTCGAACAGAGGCAATCTTGAACTTACTCGAAGCGTACCGTCATCCAAGGTTTCTACATCAGGAACGTCTCGGTCATACTCGTCTGAGATGTCGCCAACGATCTCCTCGATGACGTCTTCCATGGTCGCAAGACCTGCCACGCCGCCATACTCATCGATGATGATTGCGATGTGCCTTGAACTGGTCTGCATTTCTCTCAGCAGGTCATCCACCGGCTTTGATTCCGGGATGAAGATCGCCGTGCGAGCAACCTCTCCGGCCAGTGTGCCATCCATGCTCGCCGGGTTTTCGTGAAGCAATCGAGCTACATCCTTGATGTAGAGCACTCCCCTGATGTCATCGATATCGTCGCCGATAACCGGGAGTCTTGAGTAACCACGGGCCAAGAAAATAGACATGGCCTTGGTGAGATTGGCGTCGACTGGCACGGTTGCCATGTCAATTCTCGGAACCATGATCTCGCGAACAATCGTTTCGCCGAATTCCTCGACGGAATCGAGCAATTCTTGCTCAAATTCTTCGGGCTCATCCTCTCGAGGAAGAGAAAGCGGAGTGAAAAGCAAGTGAATCGAGTTCAGCGCTGGCTTCAGTATTTGAGTTAGCTTTTTAGCAAAAACCCTGTGCCCTAGGCGACTGCTCGCGAGCTGCGTCCCCAAGAGGAGTGCGAGCATGAGCCCAAAGGAGATTGCGACCGACCACCACCAGTCCAAACCAAGAGGTGCAATCAGTTCGGCGCTCAGTACACCAAAGATTCCGGTGAGGGTGAGTCGAACGAAACTTAGCGACTCAGCTTTGTCGATCTCGTCTGGATTCGCCTCGAGCGCGCCCTTAGCAATCGCAGCTACAAAAGTTAGTAGCGCTAGCGCGATTGAAATCCACAGGACCAAAAGTGACAACTAGGCTCCCAGCTCGGACGCGTAAAACGCTTCGAGAATCTCTCGCTGAAGACCAAACATTTCCTTTTCTTCATCTGGCTCTGCGTGGTCAAAACCGAGCAGGTGAAGAACGCCGTGGGTAGTCAGAAGAAGAATCTCATTGATCGTCGCGTGGCCGGCGGCCTCTGCCTGGGTTGCGGCTACCTGCGGGCAAACGACGATGTCACCTAGGAGACCAGCCGGAGTGAGCTGACCCTCTGAGCCCGGACGGAGCTCATCCATCGGAAAGCTGAGAACGTCGGTTGGTCCGGGCTCATCCATCCACTGAATGTGAAGCACTTCCATGGCCGGCTCGTCAACGAAGACGATCGCCAGGTCAGTGTCAGGGTGCAAGTGCATGTAATCGAGTGCAAAGGTGGCAAGCGCAAGAACTCTGACCTCATCGACCGATTCAGTCGATTCGTTGTTTAGTTCGATGCTCATTTGTCGCTCGCTTTCTTGGCAATTCTGTTTTGCGCAGCTTCGTTATTGGCGGCCTTTTTGGCAATCTTTGCGTCATCGTACTTCGAATAGGCGTCAACAATTTTGGCAACCAACGTGTGGCGCACCACATCATCCGAGGTGAGAATCGAAAAGTGCATGTCATCAACTTCGCTCAACACTTCAGTGGCAAGCTTCAGGCCAGAGGTACCGTTCGGAAGGTCAATCTGCGTGACATCGCCGGTGACAATCATTTTTGAATTGAAGCCGAGACGAGTCAGGAACATCTTCATTTGCTCCGGAGTGGTGTTCTGCGCCTCATCCAGGATGATGAAAGCGTCATTGAGAGTTCGACCGCGCATATATGCCAGTGGGGCTACCTCGATCGTGCCCGAGGTCATCAACTTAGGGATAGATTCCGGGTCGAGCATGTCATGTAGCGCGTCAAAGAGTGGGCGCAGGTATGGGTCAATTTTGTCGTTGAGGGTGCCTGGCAAGAAACCAAGCTTCTCGCCGGCCTCCACTGCAGGGCGCGTCAAAATGATTCGGCTGATTTCTTTTCGCTGTAGCGCCTGAACCGCCTTGGCCATCGCCAAGTAAGTCTTTCCCGTGCCGGCAGGGCCGATGCCAAACACGATTGTGTTGTTATCGATTGCGTCGACATAGGTCTTTTGACCCAGAGTCTTTGGGCGAATGGTTTTGCCTCTTGAACTGATGATGCTTTGGCTCAGAACATCTGCTGGGCGAGCCGCCCCGTCCTCAATCATTCGTGCTGAACGCGTGAAATCCTGAGGCAGAAGGTCTTGACCGGCCTGAATCAGTTCAATCATTTCTTCAACCAGCTGTTTTGCTGCAGCTACCTGAGCTGGTTTTCCCTGCAAAACAATGGTGTTGCCACGAGCGTGAACATCTACCTCTGGGTAGGTTGCCTCGAGCGTCTTCAGCAATCGGTCTTCAGAGCCGAACAGAGCGACCATGAGGACACCCTGGACCTCGATTCGAGATGATGCTGACCCTTCCGCTGAAGCCTTAGACAAGTTCACCCCTTGGTGTTCGAGAAGTTAGGTGGCCGTGCGCATGGAATACGGTCTGGCCAGCTGCCTCACCGGTGTTGAAAGAGATGCGGAAGCTTTCATCCGCGTGCTGAACGGCAAGCTCGCTTGCCAATTTCATGACCGCTACCAAAGAAGACTCATCGTTGAGTGTGAGTTCGGCAACATTCGCGTAGTGAACCTTCGGAATCACGAGGATGTGCAGCGGCTGGCGCGGGGAAACATCCCAGAAGGCAAGTGCCAATTCACTTTCGCCAACTATCTTGGCTGGAATTTCTCGGCGAGCAATCTTGCAGAAAATGCAGTTGTCCATAGGTTCCTCCACCTTCAGGCTATCCCCAAAGCCCGAGCTTCGATTGAATGACCGAAATCGCTGCCACGCCGGCGGTTGAAGTTCGCAGGATTGGTTCACCGAGGTGAACGCGAACGGCGCCGGCATCCTCGAGGGCTTCTAGTTCGTGATCGCTAATTCCACCCTCTGGGCCAACGACGATTGCCACAGATTTCTGCTCGTCTGTGAAATCAAGTGAACCTAGCCCTACTGCGGCTGTTGGATCGAGAACTAGGACAAGGTCAAAATCCTTAACCGAAGACACAAGTTGCTTCGAACCCAACGGCTGGGCGACAACTGGCTCAAATACTCGCAGCGATTGCTTTGCGGCTTCGCCAACGATTGTTTGCCAACGCTCAACGCTCTTGGCGATTTTTGCACCCTCCCACTTGGAGATTGAGCGCTCCGCTTGCCACGGGATGACGCCCCAGCAGCCAAGTTCGGTTGCCGCCTGAATGGCAAGTTCGTCACGATCACCCTTGGCCAAAGCCTGGACGATGGTCAGCCCAACTGCAGGAGAAGCTTCTTGCTGAACTTCAGATACCTGAACAGTTAGCGAGCTGTTTCCAAGGGCAGAAACCTCGCCCCTAACGCGGAGACCCTTGCCATCAGAAAGCTGAATTCCCTCGCCAACTCGCATGCGACGAACGTTTACGGCGTGCTTGCCTTCTGAGCCGCCGAGCGTGACCGCCAGGCCAATAGCAGGCGGGGTGGCGAAGGCAGTACGAAACAGTGGTTCAACCATTAGCGGCGCTTTCCGGCAAAGAAGCCCTGCTGGTGCTTGACCAGTTTGATGGTGTCGCCCTTTCGGAGCTTGGCCAAGTTGCGGAAAAGTTCCTTTTGCTTTGAGTCAAGCTTGCTTGGGGTGATCACCTGGAACGCAATCTTCAAATCGCCGCGCCCGGAAGAACGAAGACGGCTCACACCTTTGCCCTTGATTGTCAGGATGTCGCCGGTCTGTTGACCCGAAGCAACTTCGATTTCGATTTCCCCATCGAAGGTTTGAATCTTGGCAAAACCACCAAGGACAGCATCGTGAAGTGGAACCTCAACGGTTGCCGTTAGGTCGTCACCGGAACGTCCAAATACGTCGTGTGGAGCAACCGCGATGTCTACATAAAGATCACCGTTTGGGCCACCCGCGAAGCCAACCTCACCCTGGCCGCTTAGTTGCAGGCGCAAGCCATCCTCGACACCAGCCGGAACAGCAAGGTCTATGTTGCGTCTTGCTCGAACGCGACCTTGTCCACGGCAATCTAGGCAGGGATCCTGAATGACCTGACCAAAACCGCGACAAGCCGAGCAAGGCTGTGAGGTCATCACGTTGCCAAGCAACGATCGAACCTGTCGTTGGATTTGCCCGGCTCCGCGACAAACGTCACAGACGGTCAGACTTGTGCCAGGTCGGCAGCAAGAGCCCTCACAGGTTCCACAAAGAACTGCGGTGTCAACTTCGATGCTCTTTTCGGCACCGAAAACAACTTCTTCAAGCGTCATCTCGACGCGAAGCAGGGCATCCTGGCCACGTTCTGCTCGTGAGCGAGGGCCGCGTTGAGCGCCGCCTCCGCCAAAGAATGTGTCAAAAATGTCGCCGAAACCACCGAAGCCCGAACCGCCAAATGGGTCTTGACCTCCCATGTCGTACTGTCGACGTGATGAATCGTCGCTCAATACCTCGTATGCGTGAGTGACTGCCTTGAATCGCTCTTCGGAATCTGCACCGGGGTTTACATCCGGGTGCAGTTCGCGAGCAAGCTTGCGATAGGCCTTTTTGATTTGGTCTGCGCTGGCATCTCGAGCAACCCCGAGAACCTCATAGTGATCAGCCATTATTGCCTCAGTTCCCTAGTGCCTTGGTCAGATAGCGCGCGACGGCTCTGACCGCTGAAATGTTCGATGAATAGTCCATGCGAGTAGGGCCAATCACACCAAGCTTGGCGATTTCACTCCCCTGGTTTTCGTAGCCCGAAACCACAACAGAAGCGTTGGCAAGACCCTCGTATGGGTTTTCGCGCCCGATGCTCAAGCTGACCCCGTTGCGCTCCGATTGCATTTCGGTGATGAGCTTCAGCAGCACAACTTGCTCTTCGATGGCCTCAAGAACTGGCGAAATACTGCCCGGGAAGTCTTCTTCGCGTCGCGCAAGGTTCGCTGTTCCAGCCAGGATGATTTTGTCTTGGCGGTTTGCATCTACCTGGTCGAGCAGGCTCTCGACGATTAGGACGACCTGCATGCGGTTGGCCAAAGCAAACCCTCCAGCGAAGTCGGTCAGCAGATTCGAAACCTCGGCCAAAGCAGCTCCGGCTAGTGAGACGTTGAGCTTGCTGCGGATTTCACCAATCAGGTGAACGTCTACCGCCTCATTTAGCTCGATGACGTGCTGCTGTATTCGGCCACTATCCGTGATCAGAATCAATAGCACTCTGGTGTCAGCCGATTGAATGAGTTCGATATTGCGCACCTTTGCGCGGCCCAGACTCGGGTATTGCACCATGGCGACCTGGTTGGTTAGCTGGGAAAGCAGCCTGACTGTTCTGCCAAGCGTCTCATCGAGGTCCACACTGCCGACCATGAAGTTTGAAAT
>WLGA01000100.1 GCA_009703445.1 Actinomycetota bacterium
TCACAAACAGAAGAAGGGCCACCCAACCGGGTGGCCCTTCTTCTTTGCCTGTATGAAAGGCGGTCTTTGTCGCTTAGAGAGAAGCGTTGAATTCGATGTGTGCCTTGATGTTCTCCATCGGGCGCTGAGCTGCCTCGACCGCGCCGAGCGCCTGGTCTACTGTGAAGCGAGCGGTGACCAATGGTGACAGATCGATGTTCTTGTTTGACATGAAGCGAATGGTTTCTTCCCAAACGCCAGGCGAACCAATCGAACCGGTGATGGTTAGCTCCTTTGACTGGATCAAACCAAGCTGAGCCGGAGCCGACTTGCCGACATCGATGCCGATGTAAGCGACGCGACCCTTGAAGCCGGCAAGCTCGAGCGCGGTAGCCATGACATCCGGGCGGCCGGTGGCCTCAACCACGACGTTCGCGCCGCGACCCTCGCTGACCTTGGCAAGCACTGCCTTGATCTCATCCGGGCCACAGACAAAGTCGGCACCTAGTTCGTGGGCGGCCTTCTGGCGGAAGTCAACCGGCTCAACCACGATGGTCTTGGCGCCCAGCGCCTTGGCTGCCGCGGTAACCGCAAGACCGATTGGTCCGGCACCGAGCACAACCAGGATGTCGCTCGCGTTCACATTGCCAACGCGCATCAGCGCATAGTAAGCAACGCTGAATGGCTCAACCAATGCGCCGTTGTTCCACGAAATGTTGTCTGGAATCTTGTGCAGCCATGATTCTTTGGTCACAAAGAATTCGGCGGCGGCACCGCTGATTGAGAAGCCGAAGTGGTCGTCACCGATCACACAATCACCAACCACGTGGTCGCCCTGCTTGAATCGGGTCACCTTCGAGCCGACGCGCATGACCTCGCCAGACCATTCGTGGCCTGGGATGATCGGGTAGCTGAACGGGATGATGTATCGACCTTCGAGCAGTTCGATGTCTGAGTGGCAGACACCGACTGCGCGAGAGGCAATCAGAACTTCGTCGTCACCGATTTCGGGAACCGAGAGTTCGTTGACCTTGGCAACGCCTTCTGAAACGAATTCGAGAGCCTTCATGATTAGAAACCCCTAACTAGAACTTTGGTTTCGTTTCCGGTTGGAGAAACGAGTTCCTCGAATCCCTTGGCGACGATGTCATCCATGGCGATCTGAGAGCTGACTACCTTCTCGACTGGTAAGCCGCGGCGGCCGATTAGCTCGATGATGCGAGGCCAGTCGGTGACCGGGTAGCACCAGGTTCCGGTGTAGGTGATCTCGCGCTCTGAGAACTCCATCGGTTCGATTGAGGCAGGGCGAGTGTGTAGGCCGGTCTGGACGATGAAACCGCCAGAGCGAACTGCCTTGACCGAAGTCTGAAGTGCGCGCTCATTGCCCGAACACTCGATGACCGCGTCAACGCCGATGCCGCCGGTTGCATCCTTGAGGACGCCGATGACGTCATCCTTGGTTGGGTCAAGCAGAGTCGCGATGCCTAGGTCGTCGATTAGACGCTTGCGGTTTGGGTTCAGCTCTGAAACGAAGACGCGTGCGCCCAGGTTTTCGGCGTAGATTGCGGCCAGGGCACCGATTGGGCCGGCACCGGTGATCAGGATGGTGTCGCCAGGGCGAACGTTTCCGCGGTCAACGCCGTAGGCGGCGACAGCGGTTGGCTCAACCAATGCGCCGGCAACGTCTGACATCGAGTCGTGCAACTTGAACACGTTGGCTGCCGGAACAACAGCCTGCTCGGCGATGCCGCCCCACTCGCAGCTCAGGCCAATGCAGGCCATCGAGGTGCAGAGGTGGTTGTCGCCACGTGAACAGAAGTAGCAAACACCGCATGAAAGAAGCGGCATAACCGAGACGCGGTCGCCGACCTTGACGTTGGTCACGCCCTTACCTAGCTCTAGAACCTCGGCAGAGAATTCGTGGCCAAGAATCTGAGGAAGGATCGAGCCGTTCAGCTTGTGAGGCTTAGACGGGATAACGATTGGGCCCATCGCATACTCGTGCACATCGGTGCCACAGATGCCGCACCAGAAAGGCTTTAGGCGAACTTCGCCCGGGCCAACCATCTGCGGTTCAGCGACATTCTCAACACGAATGTCTTTCGCTCCATAGAAAATTGCTGCCTTCATTTTTACTCCCTATTTCTTGGTTACTTCACTAAAGCGACGGGTCAAAGAGGACTTTGCCCTGGATCTTGCCGGTGCTCAAAAGTTCAAGTTGGTTGCTTATCTCAGACAACGGATAAACGCCCTCGATTAGTTCCTTGGCCAAAGTGCTTGTTTCAAGGATGTCGAGTGCCGCGCCAAGATCTTCGCCGCAAACGTGGGCCAAAGTGGTGATGATGTTGATCTCGCTCAAGACAAGCTTGTGCAGGTCAACCTCTGGGTGTGCCGATGGCAAACCAACCTGCAGGATGGTTCCGCCGCGCTTGACCATGTTGATGGCAAATGGCAACTGGCCAGGGGCGCCACTGGCTTCGATGACTACATCGATGCCTGCCGGGCCAAAGATCTGCTTGATGTTTTCTGCGGCATCAGGGCCAACCTCGACGGTGTGGTCTGCGCCGAGGCGAGCGGCACGCTCAAGTCGGCTGCCGCCAAAGTCGAGCACGGTCACTTCGGCATCGACGAGGTGCTTCAAACCGGCAAGAACGAAGGTGCCAATTGCTCCGGCTCCGATAAGCAAAACCTTGTCGCCGGTGCGAACGCCCGAGCGACGAGCGGCGTGAAGACCAACTGCGAGCGGTTGAGCGATTCCGGCAGCATCAAGATCTATTCCGGTCGGAACCTTAACCAGGGTGCTGGTCGGGGCTGCCACAAACGCGGCCATTCCGCCGTGACGGTTTAGGCCGAGGGTCACATACTTGTCGCAAAGGTTCGTGCGGCCCTCATTGCAGCGCTTGCATTCGCCGCAGCTGATGCCGGCGCCGGATGCAACAATGTCACCGGTCTTGAACCCGGATGCCGGGTCGACTTCGCCGATGATTTCACCGATGAACTCGTGACCCAGAACCATTGGGCCTTCGTGGCCGCTATTCGGGTGCTTTGCCAAGACCGGAAACATCTTCGGGCCCGACTTGTATTCGGATGCATCGGTGCCACACATGCCAGAGCGCAGAATCTTGAGCAAAGCCTCGCCCGCTGCCGGGGTAGGCACATCCATGCTTTCAATTCGCACATCACCGCTGCCGTGATAGACAGCTGCAATCATCTGGTCAGTCATCGTCGTTTCTCGGGCTTAGATTTCGCCGCGGCCTGCAGCGGTGTTTAGGTGTGACTGTGAGTCACGCTGCAAAGGCAGTGGCCCACCTACAGAGTAGTAACGCTGGCCGGCGACCAAAAGGTCTTCGGCAGGGAACTTGGTGATGACCTGGCAGCCGGTGGCGGTGACCACGACTTCCTCTTCGATTCGAGCAGCACCCCAGCCGTCGGCTGATGGCCAGTATGTCTCGAGCGCGAAGACCATGCCCTCGACGAGCACCTCTGGGTGATCGAATGAAACCAGGCGAGAGAAGATTGGCTTCTCCCAAATCGAGAGGCCAACTCCGTGGCCGTACTGAAGAGCGAAGGCTGCCTCTTCATTGGCGAAGCCGAACTCTTCGGCTTTTGGCCAAACGGCAACGATGTCTGCGGTGGTTGCACCTGGGCGAACCAAGGCAATCGCGCGGTCCATGTATTCACGGGCACGCTTGTATGCATCGTGCTGAGCAGTGCTCGCCGAGCCAACCGCGAAGGTGCGGTAGTAGCAGGTGCGGTAGCCCTGATAGCTGTGCAGGATGTCGAAGAAGGCTGGGTCGCCAGGGCGAATCAGACGGTCTGAATAAACGTGTGGGTGAGGTGAGCAGCGCTCGCCTGAGATGGCGTTGACACCCTCGACGTACTCTGAACCGAGGTCGTAGAGCACCTTTGAAACTAGGCCAACGGCCTCGTTCTCCTTGACGCCTGGGCGAAGGAACTCGTATAGCTTTTCGTAGGCCGCATCAACCATCGAAGCAGCCTGGGTGAGCAGACCGATCTCTTCGCCGGTCTTGACTGCACGTGCGTTCAGGAAGATCTGCTGGCCGTCGACCACGCTGATGCCCGCGCGCTGAAGAGCGAACAGGATAGGCAGTTCGACGATGTCGATTCCGAGTGGCTCGTTTAGTAGGCCATACTTCTCAAGCTCGCGCTTGATCTTAGAAGCAACCTCGTCTGCGATACCTGCATCCGGGTTGAATGCACCGCGAAGGGTCGAGATTCCGGCACGAGCACCAGACTCGGCGCGTGGCTTTACGGCACCGTGGTGTGGAGCGTGTGGGTCGGCATCGGCCTCAGCGGTGGTGGTGTCTAGCCATGGGTTGTAGAGCTGGTGGTGCTTCGCA
>WLGA01000101.1 GCA_009703445.1 Actinomycetota bacterium
GACCTTGTGGTCAGCGACAACTTGGCCGCGCTCCTGATTGCTCAGGTTTCGGAGAATCCAGCGCTTGCCCCGGTCTTCGAAGACCTATTCGATGCGGATGGTGCCTCGATCAACGTTCGCCCAATCGAGCAGTACGCACCGCTTGGCAAAGAGATTGAGTTCGCCGAGTTGGTTGCCATCGCTCGCGCACACGGCCAGTCGGCAATCGGCTACCGCCTGCTCGCAAACGCACCTGGCGATGCCGCTTCAGGAGTTGCCATGAACCCGGCAAAGACCACCAAGTTCAAGCCGGCCGCCGGCGACGCGCTAGTGGTTATTTCTGACCTATAGTTTCAACATGATTGAACAGACAGTGGCCGGGGCTAAAGCAGCCCTGGCCACTTTCGTTAACCCCGAGAAGCGCGCGTTTTTTCCGAAGTTCTTCAAATCGGGGCCGGGCCAGTATGGCGAGGGAGACGAGTTTCTTGGCGTCACTGTGCCGAATGTTCGCTTGGTCGCGAAGCAGTATGCCGGGCTGACCGAGGCCGAAATTTACGAATTGATGAATTCGTCAATTCACGAACACCGCTTGCTCGGTTTGATCATGTTGGTGGCCAAGTGGAAGAAAGCGAAGACTGCTGGCGCACAGCAAGAACTCTTCGATTTCTACCTGCGTTTGGTCTATGAAGGCAGCGTCAACAACTGGGATTTAGTAGACACCTCTGCCCCCTATTTCGGCATGTATTTGATTGGCAAGCCAGATGCCATGGAGTTGCTCGAGTCATTGGCTCGAAGTGAAAAACTATGGGAACGCCGAGTCTCAATCATGTTTACCTTTGCGTCAATTCGAGCCAGCAAGCTCGGTATGGGTCCGGCCGATTTCGCGCCGACCATGCACACCGCCGAGATTTTGCTGCACGATAAGCACGACCTGATTCACAAAGCGGTGGGTTGGATGCTGCGCGAAGTCGGGAATCGCGACCTCGCAGAATTGCGAAATTTTCTGAGCCGCTACGCGGCTGAAATGCCCCGCACGATGCTTCGCTATGCGATCGAAAAGCTCGATGCCGAGGAACGCAAGAAATGGCTCGCGGCCAAAACTAATTAGTCGATGTCGACAACAACCGGGACGTGGTCGCTTGGCGCCTCGCCCTTGCGTTCATCCCGGTCGATAACCGCACGAGTCACACGCTCGGCAAATGGGTCGTTGCCCAGGATGAAGTCGATGCGCATGCCCTCGTTGCGCGGGAAGCGCAGCTGCTGGTAATCCCAGTAGGTGTAACCCTCAGGGATGCGCGGGCGAACGACGTCGGCCAAGCCGATTTGCTCGAAGGCTTCGAAAGCCTGTCGCTCGGGTTCCGAAACGTGGGTTGCGCCGACGAAGTCGTTGATGTCCCAAACATCCGTGTCTAGAGGGGCGATGTTGAAGTCGCCCATGAGAGCAAGCGGCATGTCGCCCGAGTGCTCCTGAAACTCGGCGGTGGTTGCCGCCAGGCGGTCGAGCCATTCGAGCTTGTATGTGTAGTGCGGGTCATCCAGGGTTCGGCCGTTAGGCACGTATAGCGACCAAAGGCGAACGCCATCGAAGGTTGCGCCGAGTGCACGGGCCTCTTCGACCTGAGGCTTGCCCTCCTTGCCGAAGCTTGGCATTCCACTGAACCCGATCTCGATATCTTCGGCCGGGATCTTTGTCGCGAAGGCGACGCCGTTCCATTGGTCGAGACCGTGCATGATCACTTGGTAGCCGGCGGCCTCAAATGCTGCAACCGGAAACTGCTCTGGCTTGCACTTGATTTCTTGCATCGCAAGAACATCGGTCTTTGAGCGTTCGAGCCAGTCGACAACGCGGCCGACGCGGGTGCGAATTGAGTTGACGTTGTGAGTTGCGATGCGCATTAGCCGACAGTCATAACTTCGGCTTGATCCATCCAGAACGGTTCGATGATGTGACCGTCTAGGTCTTCGAAGCCCCAGCCAAACATGAAGCCGTGAACCTCGGGCTCTTTGTAGTTTCGAGCGCCTAGTTCGAAGGCCTTTTCGCAGACCGCACGCACCTCATCCTCGCTGGCATATGTGATCGCAACGATGCAGGAAACCGTCTTTTTGGTTGGTGCCAGTGGCTTATCGACGAAGCCAGCGAAGGTGTCGTTCTCGAGCAGCATGATGCAGTTGTATTTGCCGACAATCATGCAGGTTGAGGTCTCGCTGGTGAACTGCGGGTTGAACTTGAAACCGAGCGCGGTGTAAAAATCAACTGAACGCTTGAGGTTAAAAACCGGCAGGTTGGTGAACATCATCTTTTCCATGCGTCCAGCCTAATCCGAGGGCAGCGCGCGCCCCCGATAAACTTGAGGCATGACTTTTGACCCAACCACTCACCCACGCCTCGTTGAACTAATCAAGCAGCTTGCAGTCGTTCACGGCCGCGTGACTCTTTCGAGTGGCATCGAAGCCGACTACTACGTTGACCTTCGCCGTGCGACCCTTCACCACGAAGCGGCGCCACTAATCGGCCAGGCAATGCTTGACCTTCTAGACCTAAACGGCATCACTGACTTTGAAGCCGTCGGTGGCTTGACCATGGGTGCCGACCCGGTTGCAACCGCAATCATGCACCAGGCTGCAGCTCGCGGCCGTGCGGTTGACGCATTCGTCGTTCGCAAGGCTGCCAAGGCGCACGGCATGGGTCGCCAGGTTGAAGGCCCAGACGTTAATGGCCGCAAGGTCATCGTTGTTGAAGACACCTCAACTACCGGCGGTTCACCGCTAACTGCAGCTCAGGCTCTTGAAGAAGCCGGAGCAATCATCGTTGCCGTGGCAACCGTGGTCGACCGCGACACCGGTGCTCAGAAGGTCATCGAGGATGCCGGCTATCGCTACTTCTCGGCCGTTTCGCTGGACGATTTGGGTCTTCGCTAAAAAATTGCCTTCTTCCACCGCTGCAATGAAGCCGCGTTTGACACCCATCGTCATAACGTTGGCTGCGTCGATGCTGAGCGTGGTCTCGGGCTCGATGGTGTTCATGGCATTCCCCTGGTTGGCCATTCAGCTGACCGGTTCGGCCACCAGCGCTGGAGCCATGATTGCCATCACCTCGATACCTAGCCTGCTGCTGGCCCCTGTTATCGGATCTATCATCGACAAGTTCGGGCGACGACGCGTCGGAATGATTCTCGAGTTCTTGACCGCAGCGGTCACACTTTTGATTCCCATTTCAGCAGGGATGTGGCAGATGACTCTGCCGCTGCTGATAACCATCGGCCTCATTCGGTCAACGGTCGTTGCCGGCATCGGCTCGGCACGCAAATCATTGATGCCTGACGTTGCACGCGTAGCCGGCCTCTCACTGGAGCGCGTGAACTCCATCCAAGAGGCGGTTTTTGCAACAGGCTTTGCCATCGGCCCGGCCCTCGCGTCGGTTTGCATTGGGCTTTTTGGTGTTTACCCCACCTTCTTCGTGGTCGCAGCGTTTGGCTTCGTGGCTTGGGCTCTGATGTTCTTCGTCAAGGTTCACGAGGTCATCGAGCCGCACGAGGAGGAGAAGAATCTCTTCAAGTTCGCAATGGAGGGCTTCAAGGTTCTCGGTAGCACGCCTTCGGTTGCCATCATGCTCGCCGGAGTGATGACTCTGGCCATGATTTATCTGCCGACCGAAATGATCGTGCTGCCTAAATATTTCAACGGAACTGGCAACGCCGAAGGGCTTGGTTTCTTGCTGTCGGCAATGGCGGCAGCAACCATCGTCGGTGCGCTGGCCTTCGAAAAGCTTTCGAAAAAGTTCAAGTACAGCACCATCTTTAGAATCGCGATTTTGGGCGTGGCAATCTCAATGATTCCAATGTCATTCCTGCCGCCATACTGGGTCATGATTTTCTTCGGTCTGATTCTGGGCATTACCTGGGGGCCGATTACTCCCCTGCTCAACACCGTGATTCAGCGCAAGATTGCCCCGAGCAAACGTGGTCGCGTCTTCAGCCTCGAGATGGTCATCTGGTCGGCTGGCCCGATGCTCTCGATGGTCCTAGCCGGAATCGCCGTTGACGCCTTGGGCGTGATGCCGGTTTACATTTTCTTGGCTGTTGCCACGACTGCTGCTGGTTTGTTCATCACGTTCAACAAGCGCATGAAAGAGATCAACACCGCCGACTTCGCCGACTGATTCGCCGACTAGTCGACCGCCTGCTCAGCGCCGGGCTTTGGTAGCCTAGACACATGGCAGATCGCAGCAAAATCACTTCTTGGCTCACCGACATGGATGGCGTGCTCGTGCACGAAGGTCACCCGATTACGGGGGCGGCCGAGCTCATCGCAAAGTGGACTGCCGCCGGCACCCC
>WLGA01000102.1 GCA_009703445.1 Actinomycetota bacterium
ATCGATTTCTAGTTTTGGGGCTCCCGCTCCGCTCATGCCTTTACCTCCGGGATGATGTGGCCCATGCGGGCGCGTTTGGTTTCTAGATACTGCACATTTTGCGCAGCTCCGCCGACAATGATCGGCACGTATGAGTTGACGTTGATGCCCGCCTGGTTCAAGAAGTCACTCTTGGCCGGGTTGTTGGTCATCAGGCGCACGCTGTTGACGCCGAGGTCTCGCAGAATCGAAACGGCTGCGCCATACTCGCGGTTTTCGCTAGGCAAGCCCAGCGCCAGGTTTGCATCCACAGTGTCGAGGCCGGTGTCTTGCAGCGCATAAGCCTTTAGCTTGTTTAGCAGGCCGATTCCTCGACCCTCCTGACCGCGAAGGTAGATCACGATGCCGCCCTTAGGGTCGTTGGCGATCTGCTCGAGAGCGAAATCTAGCTGCGGGCCACACTCGCACTTGAGTGAACCGAAAGCCTCGCCGGTGATGCACTCGGAGTGCATGCGAATCAAGACGTCGTCGCCGGTTGGGTTGCCAGCAATAATCGCAACGTGGTCGGCGGTGGTGCGGGTGTCGTAATAACCACGAACGCGGAAGTCGCCATGGATGGTCGGCAACTTAGCCTCAGCCTCAAAGCGGATTCGGTCGTTGACGGTTTCTTCGGGGAAGTCATCCTGGGCTCGGCGATAGGCAACAATCTGCTCGATCGAGATAACCGGCAGACCCTCACGGGCACCAATTTCCTTCAGCTCCGGCATGCGGGTCATCGAACCATCGGCCGAAACCATTTCAGCGATAACTCCGACCGGGGTTAGCCCGGCTAGCTTCAATAGATCAACGGTTGCCTCGGTGTGGCCCTGGCGAGCCAAGACGCCACCCTGGTGGGCGCGCAACGGGATGATGTGGCCTGGTCGAATCAGAGACTCAGGAGTGCTGGTGGCATCGGCTAGCACCTGAAGGGTGCGAGCTCGATCGGCCGCTGAGATTCCGGTGGTCACGCCGGTCGACGCGTCAACTGAGACGGTGTACTGGGTGCGCAGAGTGTCTTGGTTAGCGATGGTCATCAGCGGCAACTCGAGGCGATTCGCCATCTGCTCGGTCATCGGCGCGCACAGGTAGCCAGAGGTGTTGCGCACGATCCAGGCAATCCACTCTTCGGTGGCAAACTCGGCGGCCATGATTGCGTCGCCCTCGTTCTCACGGTTTTCGGCGTCGGCAACCAGCACCGGCTTGCCTTCGCGAAGCGCGGTTAGGGCTTCTTCAATGGTCGAAAGTGACATTAGATGTTCCTCGCTTCGAGCAAGCGCTCGATGTGTTTTGCCATAACGTCTGCTTCAACGTTGACCTTGTCGCCCGGCTGCTTGCTGCCGAGAGTGGTTAGAGCTAGGGTTTCGGGGATGAGGCTGAGACCGATGAAGTCTTCACCCACCTGATTGACGGTTAGTGAAACCCCGTCGATCGTGATCGAGCCCTTGAGCACGATGTACTTCATGAGTTCCTTTGGAATGCGAACCTGAACCAACTCCCAGTTTTCACTTGGGGTGCGGCTGATGATTTCGCCGAGACCATCCACGTGACCCTGAACCACGTGGCCGCCGAAGCGCGTGGCTGCGGTCATTGCGCGCTCTAGGTTCACCGGGTCGCCCACCTTGATACCGGCGAGCGAAGTTAGGTTCAAGGTTTCCTGCATGACATCTGCGGTGAATGATGTGGCGTCGTGCTCAACCACGGTCAGGCAGGTTCCGCAAACCGCAATCGAATCACCGCGGTTTGCATCCGAGACCACAAGTGGCCCTTCGATGGTCAAACGCAGCGCGTCGGCCTGCAGTTCGATGGCCTTGACTCGGCCAAGTTCTTCGACAATTCCGGTGAACATTAGTTGTTCCTTTCGATGGCGCGAATCATTAGGTCTGGGCCAAGTGGCTTGATTTCGATGAACTCGAGTTCTTTGGCCTGGCTGATGTTGGCCACGCCCAAGTTGCCGAGCGAGGTGACCGGCCCGCCAATGAGCTTCGGCGCCATGTAAATCAGGTATTCATTGACCAGGTTGTGACGCACAAACTCACTAGCCACAACCGCGCCGCCCTCGACCATCAGGTGACGAACACCCATATCGAACAGGGTGATGAGTGCAGAATTCAGGTCTCGAGTTCGAAGCTGGACGGTCTTGCCCTTGCCCTCGGTCTCGTCAAATATGCGCGCAGCTGGGTCGAGTTCGGTCTCGCCCAAAATCACACGGATGGGTTGCTCGGCACGAAGTGAACCGTCGCGGTGGCGGGCAGTTAGCTCCGGGTCATCGGCGATAATCGTGCCGGTGCCAACCAAAATGGCATCAATTTGAGTGCGTCGACGATGTACATCGCGACGGGCTTCCGGCCCGGTGATCCACTTGGATGAACCATCTGCTGCCGCGCTGCGGCCATCCAGGCTCGAACCATACTTCAGAGTCACAAAAGGGCGCTGCTGGCGGGTTGCGGTTGCCCAAACACGGATGAGTTCTTCGGCCTCGGTTTCAAGCAAACCGGAATCGACTTCGATGCCAGCCTCACGAAGGGTGGCGGCACCGCCCGATGAGGCAGCGCCCGGGTCTTTAGTCGCAAAAATTACTCTTTCAACACCGGCGGTGATCAGCGCTTGAGCGCATGGGCCGGTCTTGCCGGTGTGGTTGCAGGGTTCTAGGGTCACAACCGCGGTTAACCCGGTTGCGATAGGGCCGTTGAAGTTGGCGCGGCCATTGGCCTCAAGGTCTTTGAGAGCGGCAACTTCGGCGTGATCGGTGCCCGAGCCACGATGCCATCCTTCGCCAACAATTTCACCGGATGTGGTGATTAGAACGGCGCCAACACGTGGGTTCAGACCCTTGGCTGGGCCATTTAGGGCAAGTTCGAGCGCGCGACGCATCGCGAATTCATGCTGCTCGTTAAAAGACATAACCCCGAGTTTCTTCAATGACTGAAGCAATTCGGGGTAAGTAAAGTAGGCGTGCGCGCGTGAGCGCGACGCCTGTTCTTCTCCCATCCGGACTTTAACCGTCGGCATCTGAATTTCACAGATTCAACCGCCGCCTCACTCGACCCAGTTGCCTGAGTTTTGTTTGCCAATCAAATGGCTGATGCGACGGGTCGCGGGCTATAACCGCCGGCTCAGATTTTCACTGACCCCGAAGAACTTTTGTTGCTTGTATATCTTCCCATCTCAACCAGTGAAACGGAAACCTTATTCCTACGCTGTTGACGAACCAAGCGCCACGGATGCCTTATTTGGCGGCGATGAAGCCGATGCGTTCGTAAACGGTAGCCAAAGTTTTCTCGGCCAACTCGTTTGCCTTAGCGGCACCCTTGGCGAGCAAGCGATCAAGCTCGGCTGGGTCGCTCAACAGCTCTTCGGCACGGTTACGAATCGGTTCGATGTGCGAAACCACGACATCAGCGAGCTCGGTCTTGAGCGCACCGTAACCGGCGCCATCGAAGCGAGCAACCAGAGAGTCAACACTCTCTCCGGTAATCGCAGAATAGATGCCGAGCAAGTTCGAGATTCCAGGCTTGGCCTCGCGGTCAAAGCGAATAACCCCATCCAGGTCGGTGACAGCGCTCTTGAACTTCTTCACAATCACGGATGAGTCATCCATGATGTTGACCAAGCCCTTAGGGTCGCCAGACTTTGACATCTTTGCGGTTGGGTTCTGCAGGTCATAAATCTTGGCGGTTTCTTTCAGGATTACGCCCTCCGGAATCACAAAAGTTTCACCGAAACGCGAGTTGAAGCGGGTCGCGAGATCGCGGGTTAGCTCGATGTGCTGGCGCTGGTCTTCGCCGACCGGGACGGCCTTTGGCTGGTAGAGCAAAATGTCAGCAGCCTGAAGCACCGGGTAGGTGAATAGGCCGACCGAGGCGGCATCCGTGCCGTTTTTCTGCGACTTGTCTTTGAACTGAGTCATGCGCCCGGCTTCGCCGAAACCGGTCAGGGTCATCAAGACCCAGGCCAGCTGCGCGTGTGCCGGAACGTGAGACTGAACGAATAGTGCCGACTTGTTTTCATCGATGCCGGCTGCCAAATACTGGGCGGCGGTGATGCGAGTGTTGCGACGCAGCGCCTCAGGCTCCTGAGGGACGGTGATCGCGTGAAGATCAACCACGCAGTAGTAGGCGTTGTAGTCATCCTGCATCTTGGTCCAGTTCACCAAAGCGCCAAGGTAGTTTCCGAGGTGCAGTGAACCGGCGGAAGGCTGCATTCCGCTGAGCAGGTTTGGCTTAGTCATGGGTCAATCCTAGATCGAGTAGTCGACAGAGACAGGGGAGTGGTCGGTCCAGCG
>WLGA01000103.1 GCA_009703445.1 Actinomycetota bacterium
TGCCGACATCGACCCAAGCCGCATTGTTCGCAAGGGCCGTCTTCAGCCTGGTCGCATGTTCTTGGCAGACACCGTTAATGGTCGCCTGATTGATGACAACGAGATCAAGGCCGAAATCTCTGCACTAGAGCCTTGGGGCGAGTGGCTTGAGGATAACCGAATTAACCTCAAAGACCTGCCAGACCGTGAGCACATTGCGCACACCGCATCTTCGGTTAACCGTCGCCAGCGCACATTTGGCTACACCCAGGAAGAGCTTCGTATTCTTCTTGCGCCGATGGCTCGCACCGGCGCCGAACCGCTAGGCGCAATGGGCTCTGACACGCCAATCGCGGCCATCTCAGACCGTCCTCGAGTTCTTTTCGACTATTTCGTGCAGCAGTTCGCGCAGGTCACCAACCCGCCACTTGACTCGATTCGAGAAGAAGTTGTTACCTCGCTCAGCACCGGTATCGGTCCTTCACGAAACCTACTAACCGCAACTCCTGAGCACGCTCAGCAGGTCATCCTTGACTTCCCAGTGCTCAGCAATGACGAACTTGCCAAGATCAAGCACATTGATGAGAAGCCTGGCGTCGGACAAGCGTTCACCGTCAAGGGCATCTACCGTGTCGACGATGGGGCAGAGGGTCTAGCCGCTCGCATCCGTGAAATTTTTGAAGAAGTAACCGCAGCTATTCAGAATGGCGCTACCTACTTGGTAATCAGCGACCGTGACAGCAGCTATGAGTCGGCACCGATTCCTTCACTATTGCTAACTTCGGCAGTTCACCACCACCTAATTCGCCAGGGCCTTCGTAACGATGTTGGTCTTGTTGTCGAAGCCGGTGACGTCCGAGAAGTTCACCACGTTGCCGCGTTGGTTGGCTACGGCGCTGCCGCGGTAAACCCATACTTGGCTTTGGAATCTGTCGAGCAGATGGTTAAGTCGGGCGAAATCGCAGGCATCACCTTCGAGAAGGCATCTAAGAACCTGATCAAGGGGCTTGGCAAGGGTGTTCTGAAGATTATGTCCAAGATGGGCATCTCTACCGTTTCTTCTTACGCAGGCGCGCAGACTTTCGAAGCCATCGGCCTAAGCCAGGAGTTCGTCGACACCTACTTCACCGGAACCACCAGCCAACTTGGTGGAATCGGTCTAGAAGTAATCCACGACGAAAACAACGACCGTCACACCAAGGCATACCCGGTTGAGCGTGCTACCAACGTTCACGAGCAGCTCGAGACAGGTGGCGAGTACCAGTGGCGCCGCGAGGGCCCACCGCACCTTTTCAACCCGGAAACTGTTTTCAAGCTTCAGCACTCAACTCGCACCAAGCAGTATGACGTTTTCCGCGAGTACACCAAGTCTGTTGACGACCAGGCAGAGAACTTGATGACCCTTCGCGGTCTCTTCACTCTGCGCGAAGGCGTCCGCCCTGCTGTGCCAATCGAAGAAGTTGAGCCAATTTCGGCGATCATCAAGCGATTCTCGACCGGTGCGATGTCATACGGCTCGATTTCGCCTGAGGCTCACGAGACCTTGGCTATTGCGATGAACAACATTGGCGGCAAGTCAAACACCGGCGAGGGTGGCGAAGACGTCGAGCGTCTTCTTGACCCTAAGCGTCGCAGTGCCATCAAGCAGGTGGCTTCTGGACGCTTTGGTGTTACCAGCATGTACCTGACCCACGCCGACGACATTCAGATCAAGATGGCTCAGGGAGCTAAGCCTGGTGAAGGTGGTCAGCTGCCGCCTAACAAGGTTTACCCATGGATCGCGAAGACCCGTCACTCGACACCGGGCGTTGGCCTGATTTCGCCTCCTCCTCACCACGACATCTACTCAATCGAAGACCTAAAGCAGTTGATCTTCGACGTAAAGCGTGCGAACCGCGAGGCTCGCGTCCACGTCAAGTTGGTTTCTCAGGTTGGTATTGGAACCGTTGCCGCGGGTGTTGCTAAGGCAAAGGCAGACGTCATCCTGGTTTCTGGCTTCGATGGCGGAACCGGCGCTAGCCCGCTGAACTCGCTAAAGCACGCGGGAACCCCATGGGAACTCGGTCTTGCAGAAGCACAGCAGACCCTGATGATCAACGGTCTTCGTGACCGAGTTTCAGTTCAGGTTGACGGTCAGATGAAGACTGGTCGCGACGTTATCGTTGCAGCGCTTCTAGGCGCTGAAGAGTATGGTTTCGCAACCGCTCCGCTAGTGGTCGAAGGCTGCATCTTGATGCGTGTTTGCCACCTAGACACCTGCCCGGTTGGTGTTGCGACTCAGAACCCTACGCTTCGTGCCCGATTCACCGGCAAGCCGGAATTCGTCGAGACTTTCTTTGAGTTCCTAGCTGAAGAAGTTCGCGAGTACCTAGCCAAGCTGGGCTTCCGCTCACTGGATGAAGCTATCGGCCGCGTTGAACTCATCGACGTCAACCGAGCCATCGAGCACTGGAAGGCTGATGGTCTTGACTTGACTCCAATCCTGGCCTCGGCTCCTGTTCCAGCTGACGCCTCACGTCGTCGTCTGACCGTTCAAGACCACGAACTCGAGCACCACTTCGACCACAAGTTGATTTCAGCAGCGGCTTCGGCTCTCAAGGATGGCAGTGCCGTCACAATCGAGTTACCGATCACCAATGTTGACCAGGCAGTCGGAACCATGTTGGGCAACGAGCTCACCAAGCGTTTCGGAGCTGACGCTCTAGCCGATGGAACCATCGACATTCACCTAACCGGTTCGGCCGGTCAGTCATTCGGTGCGTTTGTCCCTAAGGGCATCAAGTTGACTCTCGAGGGCGACTCGAACGACTACGTCGGTAAGGGCCTTTCTGGCGGAACCATCGTGGTTCACCCGAACAAGGCGAGCGTTTTCCCAGCAGAAGACAACATCATTGCCGGAAACGTTATCGGCTACGGTGCAACCTCAGGAAACATCTTCTTGCGAGGAATCGTTGGAGAGCGCTTCCTAGTTCGTAACTCGGGCGTTAGCGCAGTTGTAGAAGGCGTTGGAGACCACGCCCTCGAATACATGACCGGCGGTACCGCGGTAATTCTTGGCCCAACCGGCCGAAACCTCGGTGCTGGTATGTCGGGTGGTGTCGCTTACATTTACAAGTTGCGCGGTGACCGAATCAACCACGAGGCGTTGGCTGCTGGAGAACTTCACATTGGCGCACTTGAGGCCGAGGACGAAGCGAAGCTAAAGTCACTTCTTGAGGCTCACTTCAAGGAAACTGGTTCAGCGTTGGCAAAGCAGTTCTTGGCTGACTTCGCCAACGAGGTTCAGCACTTCGTTCGCGTTCTTCCTCGCGACTATGCAAGCGTTCTAGCTATTCGTTCCAAGGCAGTTGCAAACGGTGTTGACCCAGACAGCGACAGCGTCTGGCAGCAGATTCTGGAGGTCACAAATGGCTGATCCACGCGGATTTCTAAAGGTAACCAACCGTGAGACTGCAAAGCGTCGCCCGGTTGAGGTTCGCATCATGGACTGGAAAGAAGTCTATGAAAAGCGCGACCAGGGAACCCTAAAGCAACAGGCAAGCCGTTGCATGGATTGTGGCGTGCCGTTCTGTCACCAGGGATGCCCACTGGGCAACCTGATTCCTGAGTGGAATGACCTGACCTGGCGCGGAGATGGCAAGGGCGCAATTGAGCGCCTGCACGCTACCAACAACTTCCCTGAATTCACCGGTCGACTATGCCCGGCTCCTTGCGAAAGCTCCTGTGTTCTCGGCATCAATCAGCCGGCAGTCACCATCAAGGAGGTCGAGGTTTCCATCATCGACCAGGCCTTCGAGAATGACTGGGTGCAGCCACACGCTCCTGAGCGCCTAACCGGTAAAACCGTTGCGGTTGTTGGTTCAGGCCCAGCCGGCCTAGCCGCGGCGCAGCAGTTGACCCGTGCCGGTCACACCGTGGCGGTCTACGAGCGCGATGACAAAATCGGCGGCCTCCTTCGCTATGGAATCCCTGATTTCAAGATGGAGAAGTACCACATCGACCGTCGTATCGCCCAGATGGAAGCCGAGGGAACCCGCTTCCGTGCCGGCGTAAACATTGGCGTCGACATCACCTGGGAAGACTTACGAGCTCGCTTCGACGCGGTCGTAGTTACCACCGGTGCAACCAAGCCACGCGATCTCGCTGTTGCCGGTCGTGAACTTTCTGGCGTGCACTTTGCGATGGATTACCTCGTGCAGGCGAACCGTGCAGTAGCCGGGGAAACTGTCGAAAACCAGATCATTGCAGATGGCAAGAACGTAATCATCCTTGGTGGCGGTGACACCGGTGCCGACTGCCTCGGAACCGCA
>WLGA01000104.1 GCA_009703445.1 Actinomycetota bacterium
CAACATCTGCTTTGATTCTGCGTCTAGCCATGCCTCTACTTTCTCACAGCCTCCGCAGCGTCGACTCTAGACTTGTGGCATGCCAACTCTTGCCGCCATGATCACGTTCATGATCACCGCCCTGGTGATCATTTTGATCCCGGGCCCAAGTGTGGTTTTTGCCATCGGTCGCACGCTTGCGCTTGGCCGTTCATCCGGGTTAGTCACCGTGGTGGCGAACGCGATGGGCACCAGCGTCTGGGTGGTCGGCACCGCATTTGGCTTGTATGGATTGGTCACGGCGCTGCCTTGGTTGCTTGAAGTAATCAAGATCGGCGGCGTGCTCTACCTGGGTTATCTCGGCTATAAAACGGTGCGCGGGGCAAGCAAGCAGCATGCCAACATCATGAACTCGAGCGATGCGGCAAAGCCGCTCAGCCAAATTTTCCGCGAGGGCTTTTTCGTCGGCCTGAGCAACCCGAAGACCGCGGTTTTCTTCACCGCCGTCCTGCCCCAGTTCATCAACCCGGCCGGAAATTTTGTTATTCAGTTCTTGTTGCTCGGATTGATTTTCGAGATCATCGGCGTGCTCAGCGACGCCATGTATGTGCTTGCCGCGGCCGCCGTCCGCGACTGGATTTTGAACGAACCGCGCCGCCTACAAACCATCGTCACAGTTGGCGGTTTCATGATTCTGGGCGTCTCGGTCTGGTTGCTCGTCAACATGCTGACCGGGCAATAAGTTTCTCCACAGATTTTGTAGTTCTACTCGGGGTCTTGTCGCCCGAGCATCACACTCAAATCACTAATTGATTCACCCTCGCTTTCGTGTCTAAATCTAAGTAGATTTCTAAGTAGATATTCGATCGAAGGGAGGTGAAATGAAAAACAAGAAAGTGTTTGGGCAAACCTTGTCTGTCACCGAACTAAGTCAAAACGCATCCGGCGCAATCAAACGCGTGCAGGCCGAGGATGAACCAATCATCATCATGAAGAACAACAAGCCTGTGGCCGTGCTGATGGACATCAAGCTGTTCAACTATCTCGACGGCATTGCCGAAGAACAGTATTGGGAGAAGTTGATTCTCGAGCGTGTCGCCAACGATGACGGCGTGCGCATTCCTTGGGAACAGGTCAAAGCTGAGCTTGCCGCCGATAGAAAAGCTAAAAAGAAGAGCCACAAAAAGTGAATCAAACTTGGCAATTGGAGCTTTCACCGCAAGCAACTGTCGATCTAAAGGGTTTCGATCAGACCGAAAGAACTCAAATTGCCAAAGGCATCGACAAACTCAAGACCGAACCACGACTGCGTGGTCATAGCCTCCAAGGCAACCTCTCAGGCTTTCGGAGTCTCGTTGTTGGAAAACGAAAGATTCGAATCATTTTTCGAATCATTGATTCCACGGTAACGGTTCTCGTAATCGCGATTGGTCACCGGCACAACGACGAGGTCTACCTCCAAGCAGCCACCAGAACCGACGATTCTCCCGAAGGGTAAACTTGTGGGGTGAAGATTCTAGTTTTGGGCGCGGGCGCCCGCGAGCACGCAATTGTTAAGGCGCTTCTGCGCACCGGCACCGCCAAGGATGACCTAATCGTCGCCCCGGGCAACGCCGGCATCGCCCTCGACGCACACACCGAGCCTTCACTAAACCCAAACCTGCCGCTTGATGTGACCAAGTTCGCTCTCGAGCACGGCATCGAGTTGGCCATCATCGGCCCAGAGGCCCCACTGGTTGCCGGAGTTTCGGATGCACTTCGCTCAGAAGGAATCGCAGTTTTCGGCCCGAGCCAGGCAGCTGCCCAGCTCGAGGGTTCAAAGTCTTTCGCCAAAGAAGTTATGGCAGCAGCAGGCGTGCCAACCGGAATGGCCCGCGAGTGCAAGACCATCGAAGAAGTGGCTGACGCCATGGATGAGTTTGGCGCCCCATACGTGATCAAGGCCGACGGCCTCGCTGCCGGCAAGGGCGTTATCGTCACCAACGACCGCGATGCAGCTATCGCCCACGCCGAAAAATTCATGGACATCGGCATCCTGGTTGAAGAGTTCTTGGCCGGCCAAGAGGTCAGCCTGTTCTTCCTAGCCGACGGCAAAACCGTGGTTCCGCTGACCCCAGCCCAAGACTTCAAGCGCGCATACGACAACGACGAGGGCCCAAACACCGGCGGAATGGGTGCATACAGCCCACTGCCATGGTTGCCTGAAGGCTTCGTCGAAGAAGTTCAGCGCGAAGTCGCCCAGCCGACAGTCGACGAGATGGCAAAGCTTGGCATCCCATTCGTCGGGCTCCTTTACTGCGGCCTGATTGTCACCGAGCGCGGCATCCGTGTCATCGAATTCAACGCACGCTTCGGCGACCCGGAGACCCAGGTTGTGCTTCGCCGCCTGACCAGCTCGCTGAGCGGACTCCTTTATAAGGCAGCCACCGGCCAGCTAAACGGTGCATCAACTCCAGACTTCACCAAGGATGTTGCCATCACCGTGGTGCTCGCGAGCGAAGGCTACCCAGACACTTCGGCGCCTAACCGCCCGATCTCAGGTTTGGCCGAGGCCGAGGAAGCTGGCGTGGAGATCTGCCACGCTGCGACCGCAGCCGGCATCGATGACACCGGCGAATACGTTTTGATTTCGACCGGTGGTCGTGTGCTTTCGGTTGTTGCAACCGGCACCGACTTCAGCAGCGCACGTGCACAGGCTTACGCCGGCATCGAGAAGATTCAGCTCGAAGGCTCGCACTACCGCAAGGACATCGCAGCAAGGGTTGCCAACTAATGGCCGACGCTTCGGGCGCATCTCTAGGCGCGCCAATCGAAATTCCTGGCTGGGTCCACGTTTACTCAGGCAAGGTTCGTGACCTCTATGAGAGCGAGCAGCCTAGCCTGCGACACCTCATCCTTGTCGTTGCATCTGACCGCGTGAGTGCTTTTGACCACATCCTCGAACCGGCGATTACCGGCAAGGGCAAGCACCTCACCGCGCTGACCAACTGGTGGTTTGACCGCCTGGATGTGCCGAACCACCTAGATGGCGAAGTGCCGATTCCGGCCGAAGTTGCCGGTCGTGCGACCATCGCCAAGAAGCTCGAGATGTTCCCGGTTGAGTGTGTAGTTCGCGGATACATCAGCGGTTCGGGCTGGCAGGAATACCAGGCCACCGGCGAGATTTGTGGCATCAAGCTGCCCGAAGGTTTGACCTTTGGCGGCAAGCTACCCGAGCCGATTTTCACCCCGGCTTGGAAGGCTCCGATGGGCGAGCACGACGAGAACATCACGTATGAACGCGTGATTGAACTGGTTGGCGAAGAGAACGCGGCCAAGATTCGCGACCTCAGCCTCAAGGTTTTCAAGCAGGCGAGTGCGCTTGCTGAACACGCTGGGCTGATCCTGGCCGACACCAAGTTTGAGTTTGGCATTGACCCGCTTAACCGCGATGATGTCGTCGAGTTCAATGGCGTCACCGGAACCATCACCCTCGGCGACGAAGTGCTTACCCCAGACTCGAGCCGATTCTGGAGCCGTGCGGCCTGGGATCGCGGCGAGCGCAAGGACTCATTCGACAAGCAGATCGTTCGCAACTGGTTGGCCGAGAACTGGGATAAGCACGGAACCCCTCCGGCACTACCTGCCGAGATCGTCGCGCAGACCGCCGACAAGTATGCCGAGCTGGTCGAGCGCCTGACCAGCGAAGTTGCTTAGTCGTTGCAGGTGCAGCGCTGTTCCTGAGGAACACCCTCTAGGGCTTCCTCGATGTGACCGCCGCAACCGGTCCAGGTGACCTTGTTGCATTCTGGGCATAGAGCTGGTGAGCACATGGTTTCTTCCTTACTTCTTACCAAATAGACGTGCGAAGAAGCCTGGCTCCTTCGGGTCGTTTGCGTGGCCCTGGCACTGCTGTGACTTTGGGATCCCGCGCATAACTTCGTTGACGTGCTGGCCGCAGCCAGACCAGGATGCTTTGCCACACTTGCGGCAGGTTGTCTTCATACACATGTTGATTCTTCTTTCTTGAATGCAGCTTGCAGTTAGAACTATTGAGAGATTGGTAGACCGGTGACCACGGCTGCATCGGCAACTGAACCCGCGTTAGTTAGGGTTCCGGTGAAGCCATTTGCGGTCATCCATTCGATGGCCTTGCCGGC
>WLGA01000105.1 GCA_009703445.1 Actinomycetota bacterium
AGAGCAAGGATGGCCATGATCTGGTCGCCATCCACGATGGTTCCGGCGGCGTCTACGGCCAGGCAGCGGTCAGCGTCGCCATCGTGGGCAACACCTAGATCCGCGCCGTGCTCGAGCACAGCAGCCTGCAGCGCGCTTAGGTGGGTCGAGCCATAGCCGTCATTGATGTTGAGGCCGTCTGGGTCCGCGCCGATAACGATTACTTCTGCGCCTGCGTCCTTGAAAACCTGAGGTGATACGCCCGCAGCAGCGCCGTGAGCACAGTCAACAACAACCTTCAGCCCATCCAGGCGATTAGGCAGTGAGCCGAGCAGGTGAACAATGTAGCGGTCCTCTGCGTCGGCGAAGCGCGTCACGTGACCGACACCGGCACCAACCGGAGCAAGCTTTGGGCCACCCATGGCAGCTTCGATTGCGTCTTCGATTGCATCGTCCAACTTGTGGCCACCGCGGGCGAAGAACTTAATGCCGTTGTCTGGGGCTGCGTTGTGCGACGCAGAAATCATCACACCGAAGTCGGCGTCTAGATCTGCGGTTAGGAACGCGGTGGCCGGGGTCGGCAAGACTCCGGCATCAAAAACGTCAACCCCCGAACTCGAGAGTCCTGCTGCAACTGCTGCTGCAATGAACTCCCCAGAGATTCGGGGGTCGCGGCCGATAACGGCTTTTGGTTTGATTCCTCGTGAACGAGCTTCCTCACCCATGACAATCGCGGCTGCTTGCGCTAGCTGGATTGACATTTCAAGAGTGAGATCACGGTTGGCTAGGCCTCTAACACCATCGGTGCCAAAAAGACGAGCCATAGCCGTGAACTGCGAGTTCTTGAGAGAAGCGGATTAACGCTTCGAGAACTGAGATGCCTTACGAGCCTTCTTAAGACCAGCCTTCTTGCGCTCGATGACACGAGGGTCGCGCTTTAGGAAGCCGTTCTTCTTCAGGGTTGCACGGTTGTTGTCGCGGTCGATCTCGTTCAATGAACGAGCGATGCCTAGACGTAGTGCACCAGCCTGACCAGCTGAGCCACCGCCTGAGATGCGAGCGATTACGTCGTAAGCGCCCTTTAGGTCAAGAACGGTGAATGGGTCGGTGATTAGCTGCTGGTGCAGCTTGTTTGGGAAGTAGTCCTCAAGCGCGCGACCGTTAACCTTGATAACTCCGGTGCCTGGAACGATACGAACGCGAGCAATAGCCTGCTTGCGACGACCTAGACCTGCGCCTGGAGTGGTTAGTGGGCCACGTGACTTAGCCGGTGCAGCCTTCGCTGCTGGAGTCTCGGTGCTGTAGCTGGTTGGAGCTACTTCTTCTGAAGCTACTGCTTCTACGATGTCTTTAGCCATTCTGGGAGTCCTTACTGAGCAACCTGGTCGATGATGAAAGGCTTAGGCTGCTGGGCAGCGTGTGGGTGCTCTGCACCGCGGTAAACCTTAAGCTTTGAAAGCTGGTCTGCACCAAGCTTGTTGTGAGGAAGCATGCCCTTGATGGCCTTCTCCACTGCCTTCTCTGGTGACTTCTCTAGAAGCTCAGCATAGGTAGTAGCAGTTAGACCGCCTGGGTAACCAGAGTGGCGGTAAGCCTTCTTCTGGAGCAGCTTCGAGCCGGTTAGGGCTACCTTGTCTGCGTTGATGATGATGACGAAGTCACCGTTGTCCATGTGTGGAGCAAAGGTCGCCTTGTGCTTGCCGCGCAACAGAGTTGCGGCGTGGGTTGCCAGACGGCCAAGAACTACGTCGGTGGCGTCGATGATGAGCCACTCGTTGCTCAGCTCGTGAGCCTTTGGTGAATAAGTACGCACGCTAAATTGCCTTCTACTTCTATGTCGGATTGAAATGAATCCACACCAGAAGAGAAACTTCTCGGGATTCAAACTTTTCACATTGGCGCCAAGACTGACGACCAATACCAAAGGTCAAGTCTAGACGGTAGATGCCTTGCTGGTCAAACCCTAGTTTTCATCCAAGGTGCGCATATTTCGCGCTCTTTCGGCCTGAGCCTCGAGTTCGTCGTCGGCTGGGTAGCCAATTTCGATCAGGGTGAGCCCTTGGGCCGGCTGAACCTTGTATGAACCCACTCGGGTTCGCTTGGCCAACTTCTCGGCAACATCATCCGGGGATGCCTTGCCTTCACCAGCAGCAATAAGGGCTCCGACGATGGAGCGCACCATGTTGTGGCAGAAAGCATCCGCCAAAAGTTCGACTTCGACGATGTTTTCTTCGAGCGGATTGCGCTTGATTTGGATGTCACGAACTTCACGGATGGTGGTTGCGTTTGGCTTGCGGCGACAAAAAGATGCAAAGTCGTGCATGCCAAAAAGTTCGAGAGATGCGGCTTTCATTGCCAATAAATCTAGCTCGTGGTTCAACCAGAGGGTATATCGCGCCTTGAGCGGATTCTTAGTCGATAGGCCGTCAGAAATCCGATAGCGATAGCGGCGATAGGAGGCCGAAAAACGAGCGTCAAAACCCTTCGGCGCTTCGGTGACGCTGTGGATGCGAATATCTGTTGGCAGCAGGTCGTTGAGCTTGCCCACCATTCCAATGCTGCGGCCGAGGCGCTTGAGCTGCGCCGGGTTTAGGTCAATGTGAGCCACCTGGGCGGTGGCGTGAACTCCGGCATCGGTTCGGCCGGCAACTCGCATGCCGAAGGCATCCTTGCTTTCTCCGAAAACGGTGGTCAGCGCTGTGACCAGCTCCCCCTGCACGGATGGAATGCCAGGCTGCATGGCCCAGCCCCAGTAATCGGTGCCGTCATAAGACAGATCGATCCGAAAACGAATCAACCCGTCAGCCTTGTGGCTAACGGGTTGATTCATGATCTTTTAGAACTGAGTGTTACTCAGCTGAAGTCTCTTCAGCTGCTGCGGTCTCTACAACCTCAGCCTCTACTGCTGGAGTCTCTTCAACAACGGTCTCAACAACTGCAGGTGCGGTTGCCTTAACGGTGTTCTGAACCTTTGGCTTCTTGGTTGCGTTCTTAGCAACAACTGGCTCTAGAACTAGCTCGATTAGAGCTAGAGGAGCGTTGTCACCCTTGCGGTAGCCAAGCTTGGTGATGCGGGTGTAACCGCCCTGGCGCTCTGCAACCTGAGGAGCGATGTTCGCGAATAGCTCGTGAACTACGTTCTTGTCGGTGATCTGCTGCATTACACGGCGACGTGCGTGTAGGTCTCCGCGCTTTGCGAAGGTTACTAGACGCTCAGCCACTGGACGAAGGCGCTTTGCCTTGGTCTCGGTGGTGGTGATCTTTCCGTGCATGAACAGTGAGGTTGCTAGGTTGCGAAGCATTAGACGCTCGTGAGCTGGTCCGCCACCTAGACGTGGTCCCTTAGTTGGGGTAGGCATTGTTTTCTCCTCTTAGATTTCTTTGCGAGTGACCGGCTTAAGCCTGGCCATCCTCGTCGTAGGCCGAGCTGAAGTAAGCTGCGTCGAAGCCAGGAACTGCGTCCTTGAACTTTAGACCCATTGAAGTCAGCTTGTCGCGGACCTCGTCTACCGACTTGCTACCGAAGTTGCGGATGTTCATCAACTGGTCTTCAGACAGAGCGATTAGCTCGCTGACGGTGTTGATTCCCTCGCGCTTTAGGCAGTTGTAAGAACGGACGGTTAGGTCCAGATCTTCAATCGGCATAGCAAGCTCTGGCGAAAGACCGGCCTCAACCGGTGCTGGGCCAATCTCGATGCCTTCTGCAGCAGAGTTCAATTCGCGTGCAAGACCGAATAGCTCAACCAAGGTTGAACCAGCCGATGCAACTGCATCGCGTGGAGTGATCGACGGCTTGCTCTCAACGTCGACAACTAGCTTGTCGAAGTTGGTGAACTCACCCGCACGAGTTGCCTCAACGCGGTATGAAACCTTGAGAACTGGCGAGTAGATCGAGTCGATTGGGATAACGCCTGCGTCGGCGTCTGGGTTGCGGTTCTGTGAAGCCTGAACGTAGCCACGACCGCGCTCGATGGTTAGCTCAACCTCGAACTTTGCCTTTGCGTTGATGGTCGCAATGACTAGTTCTGGGTTGTGAACCTCGACACCAGCAGGAACCTGGATGTCAGCAGCGGTAACAGGACCAGCGGTCTGCTTGCGAAGGTGTGCAACGACAGGTGCGTCGTGCTCAGAAG
>WLGA01000106.1 GCA_009703445.1 Actinomycetota bacterium
AATGAAAAATTTTTCAAGTATGACCTTGGCGGCGGCGGCTGGGGCAACAAGGAAATGCAGTGGTACACCGAAGATGCGGTGAAGACCAACGGCCAAGGCCAACTGGTGCTCACGGCATCAAAGATTCCGCCGGTAACCGATGAGGAACTGCCATACAACTGCTTCGGCGATTGCGAATACTTCAGCGGGCGCATCCTTACCCAGGGCAAAGTTCGATTCAAGTATGGCCGCATGGAAGCCCGCATTCAGATGCCAGAAGGCAAGGGCGTTTGGCCGGCTTTCTGGATGCTCGGCAGCAACATCGTTGCCAAGAGCTGGCCGACCTCAGGCGAAATCGACATCGTCGAGCTTCGCGGTCGCGAACCTAACCGTCTGATTGCCAGCGCTCACGGCCCGGGCTATTCAGGCGCGGCCTCGAAGTCTGGCATCAAGCTGAGCCCAACCTCTCTAGCCGACGACTACCACATCTATGCAATTGAGTGGAACGTCAACAAGATCACCTGGTTCCTAGACGGCAAGGTCGTGCACACTCTTACCCCCGCTTCGGTCAAGCCACACAGCTATGTCTTCAACCAAGACTTCTTTGTGATTCTGAACGTGGCAATGGGCGGCGACTTCGATGGCGGCGTGCTCGACACATCTATCCAAAAGGCCGAGATGAAAGTCGACTACCTGCGTTACTACGCAATCAAGGGAATTGGAAAAGTAACCAATAAATGATTAAAAGCCAGGTATGGCTCGTCAGCCTGATCGCACTGGCTTCGGTTGCCTTAGGGGCAGCCTCGAGCGGAGCTGCGCCAAAAAAGGCTGCCAGCGGGCATACCTGCACGATCATTGGCACCGAAAAATCTGAAACTCTGAAGGGCACTTCCAAGGCAGACGTAATTTGCGGGTTCGGCGGAAACGACGCGCTTTACGGTTTTGGCGGCAACGACATCCTGGATGGCGGTGCGGGAAATGACCGCCTGTATGGCGGCGACGGAAATGATTCGCTAAATGGTGGCACCGGTGTCGACACTATCGACGGCGGTTCGGGTTCGAACTTAGCCAAGAAGGATGCCGGCGATCGGGTTTCTCGAAGCCAAGTGGTCGTCAACCTTCCGCAGGCAAAACCTGTAGCAACGGTTAGCGCCGCGCCGAGCACCGCACCCTCGGCCAGCCCAACGAGTTCAACTAGCGCCACACCTTCGCCAACCTCAAGCCCATCCGGCAGCCCAACCGCATCGCCAACCCCCTCTGCTTCTCCGGGCGGCGGTTCAGGCGGCTCAAGCGGCGGGGGTTCATCGAGCGCGACACCAACACCGACGCCTTCGGCTAGCCCAACTGCTTCGCCATCTCCGAGTTCTACACCGGCCCCAAGTTCAAGCCCGAGCGCAAACGTCATCCGTGTTGATTTTGAAGCACCATCAAGCACATTGACTTTGGTTGGCTTCAGCGGGGACTCGCCTTCGCTCGCTGTGGCTCCGACACCGAGCCCGCTCGGGTCGACTAACGCTCTTCGCATTTCGAGAGATTCAAGTTCCGGTGGCGCCGGTTCGGTCTTCTACACCGCTGCACAAACTTTGATCAGCCAGAACTCGCTGGTCGTGACCCTTGAGCTTTATGCGCCGGCTGCTAACCAACCGGTGTTGCTAAAGCTTGAGAACCCATCCAACGCCAGTGACGCAGTCGAGACGATTGCCACGACCACCCAGGTCGGTTGGCAGACCATGACTTTCAACTTCGCCAATAACCGCAGTGGCACTCCGGCATTCTCGTCGGCCACCAGCTATCGCAAGGCAGTGATTTTCTATGGTTTCGGCACATCGACGGGCGCACTCACTGCCTACGTAGACAACGTGACCTTCCAGCCGGAGACATCTGCAACCCCAGCTCCAACGACGTCCGCATACACGCGAGGCGCTTTGCTTTGGTCAGACGAATTCAATAACGCTGCGGGCGCGCTCGACTCTGGCAAGTGGACTTCCCGCTACTGCGGTCACGCGTCATCAAATGGTGGCGGAGCCTGCCACAACAATGAACAGCAGAGCTACCAGCCAAGCGCAAATGCCCTTGACGGGTCGGGCAACGCGGTTATCACGACCGAGAAGCTCTCGACCTCAATCACCGGAGGTCAGTGCCTTGCTTGGTCGGGCTCTTGCCCTTTCACCAGCGGTCGTTTTGACACTCAGGGCAAGGTTTCATTCCAGTACGGCTTGATTGAGGCGCGCATTCAAAACCCGGTCGGCGGCGCTAACTGGCCGGCGTTCTGGATGCTTGGCACAGACATCACTTCGGTCGGCTGGCCTTCATCTGGCGAGATTGACATCATGGAGGGCAAGTCATCCTCGTTGGTTTCAGGAGCAATTCACTGGTCGAACGGCGGCAACGACGCCTACGCCTATGCCAATCATCCCGGCGACAACTTCACCAATGGTTTCCATGTCTATTCGGTCTATTGGTTGGAAAACTACATTGCGTTGTATGTCGACGGAACAAAGATTTTGGAGCGAACCAACACGACCCTCGATCAGTCGGGCGCGTGGGCGTTCAACCACCCGTTCTTTATCATTTTCAACAACGCAATTAGCCCGGCAGGCGGCTTCAGCGACGCCTACAACGGTTGGTCAACCTCACAGATGAAGATCGACTACGTTCGCCACTACCAACTCAACGGGGTTGGCACGGTCGGGAACTAGTGAAACTACTGGTTCGAGCTTTCCTGCAAAATCAGCTCGGCCACGCGTGCGCCATCCTCACGAACCAAGTCGTGACCGAACGGCCAAACGTGGGTCGACCATCCTGGGTCGTTTGAAGCACGGATGTATGAAGCCTCGATTGGGCTTTTCACGGATGGGTCGTGAAACCATTTCTCGGCAAACACGAAGACTTTATCGAGTGCGTCGAACTTAGCCTGGCTGTAGTTCACCGGTTGCAACTTGGTCGCGAGCGGGTGGGGTTGCATTCGCGGTTCGTAGGTGAGCATTCCCGCATCCGGGTAAAGGTTCGCCCCATCCACACACAAGTCGATGAAAGTCTCGTGCTCGTGGGCCGGGATGAGGTCCCACTCGCGCTCCCCTGGCTTCGGCAGCTGAGCATCCAAGTAAATGAGCTTTTGAACCTTGGCAGCGAGCCTGTCGGCAGCGCCCGTGATCACCATTCCGCCATAGCTCCAACCGACGAGGACGACCTCATCAAGGTGCTGTTCCTCAGTGACCCGGATGACGTCATCGATGTGAGTGTCTAGGTTCACGCTCGCCGAGGTGTGTACATCCGCATCGAGGCCTGAAAGAGTAGGTGCAAACACTTTGTGACCGTTAGCAGTGAGAGCCGGGATGATTGGATCCCAATACCAACCGCCGTGGTAGGTGCCCGCAATCAGAATGATGTTCGCCATGGTTAGAGCCTAGGGATGGACCTTCTTTGGCAACGCGAACCAAACAGCAATCAGACATAGCGGCCAAAGAATGTAGCTGCCGATTTCGCCTGGTGGCGGTGAAGCGACCTCAACCGACTTCATAAGACCAATCAGGATGCGACCGCCCCAATCAAGGGTCTGCACGAGCAAAGCAAACGGAACCAAATACCGGGCAAAGACAATCACTCCCCACATCATCACCGACATCAAAAGCTGGGTGTAGCCCCACTGCGCAAATAGTGCGATCAGGTTGCTGCCGCCGGCAACAGAGACATCAAGCCCGGCGATGCTATTCGCGCCACCGTCCGGCAAGAAGATGTGGGCAAGACTGCGGAGCGTGGTGACTGTCGTGAGGACAATCAGGAAGACCAGCGAGAATTTGGTGCCCTGGTAGCCGGCCGACATTTTCAAAGTTAGTGAGCGCATGATTCTCAAACTAGCCAGCAGGTTTGAAAAACACAATCAAGGGAGCGGGCAATTGTGAATTGTCCGATTGCGGCATGGGTTCGAGACTTAAAGTAAAAACCCCACTCTGTGGAGGAGTGGGGTTTTTGTGGCTAGTGAGGGATTCGAACCCCCGAAGGCTGAGCCGGCTGATTTACAGTCAGATCCCTTTGGCCGCTTGGGTAACTAGCCAGATGCACCCTCGGCCACCTGTAATCAGCTGGTCGAACGTGCTTG
>WLGA01000107.1 GCA_009703445.1 Actinomycetota bacterium
CGCGACCCCCGAATCTCTGGGGAGTTCATTGCAGCAGCAGTTGCAGCAGGACTCTCGAGTTCGGGGGTTGACGTTTTTGATGCCGGTGTCTTGCCGACCCCGGCCACCGCGTTCCTAACCGCAGATCTAGACGCCGACTTCGGTGTGATGATTTCTGCCTCGCACAACGCAGCCCCAGACAACGGCATTAAGTTCTTTGCCCGCGGTGGCCACAAGTTGGACGATGCAATCGAAGACGCAATCGAAGCTGCCATGGGCGGCCCAAAGCTTGCTCCGGTTGGTGCCGGTGTCGGTCACGTGACGCGCTTCGCCGACGCAGAGGACCGCTACATTGTTCATCTGCTCGGCTCACTGCCTAATCGCCTGGATGGGCTGAAGGTTGTTGTTGACTGTGCTCACGGTGCTGCTGCCGGTGTATCACCTCAGGTTTTCAAGGACGCAGGCGCAGAAGTAATCGTTATCGGTGCAGACCCAGACGGCCTCAACATCAATGATGGCTATGGCTCGACCCACCTAAGCGCGCTGCAGGCTGCTGTGCTTGAGCACGGCGCGGATCTAGGTGTTGCCCACGATGGCGACGCTGACCGCTGCCTGGCCGTAGACGCCGCCGGAACCATCGTGGATGGCGACCAGATCATGGCCATCCTTGCTCTGTCGATGAAGGAGCGCGGCCAGTTGGCTCGCAACACACTCGTGGCCACCGTGATGTCAAACCTAGGTTTGAAGATTGCGATGAAGGAGCACGGCATCGAGATGATCGAGACCAAGGTGGGCGACCGCTACGTTCTCGAAGAGATTCGCGCCAAGGGCTACACGCTCGGAGGTGAGCAGTCTGGTCACGTTATCTTCAGCCAGTATGCAACCACCGGCGACGGCATCCTCACCGGTCTAAAGATTGCCGCTGAGATGAACCGCAAGGGCAAGTCACTCGCCGAGTTGGCAGCTGTCATGCAGGTTTACCCACAGATTTTGATCAACGTGCCGGGTGTCGACAAGACTCGCACCGACTCGGATGAAGAAGTGCAGGCAATGGTTCGCGAGTGCGAGGCCGACCTGCACGGCACCGGCCGAGTGCTGCTGAGAGCTTCAGGCACCGAGCAACTGGTTCGCGTGATGGTTGAGGCTGCAGACGAAGGCACCGCCAAGAGCTGGGCAGAGCGCATCGCCCGCGTGGTTGAGCAGCGTCTTTCCATCAAGTAAAAAAGTTTTCAATGAAAAACGGGGCCACCTTTCGGTGACCCCGTTTTTGCGTTTGGCTCTAGGAGATTAGTCCTTGAACTCAGTCTTTGCGAAGTCTGCTGACTCTTCAGCTGACTTGATGCGAGCGATCGAGAAGATCACTAGACCGAATAGACACTTAGCTAGAACGTCGGCGATGCTGTAACCAACTTCACGTGCTACGAACTGGTCGGCGTTGAAACCGGTTGAGCCCATTGCAAGGATGAAGGTGATTGGGTAGACGCCCCAGGTAGCGATTAGAAGTAGACGGAGAAGCTTGACCTTGCGCTGAACTGCTTCAGACTGCTTGGTTAGGCTCTTGCCTAGTTCGATGAACAATACATACAGGATGTATAGGAATGGGATGGTCGATAGAAGACCCCATACCGATGGAGCGATGCCCATGATGTCTAGCTTTGCGTCGCCAGGGTAACCAAGAACGATCATTGCAGCAGCTGCTGGAACGAGGCGGTTCAGGATTGATGACTGTGCAGCGCGAGCAAGTGCAAGAACTGCAACTAGCTCAACTAGAAGTAGTGGAACAGTTAGCAACCAGTCAACGTAGCGGTAGCCAACGTTGTATGCATCTGGGTTGTTTTCAGTCATGCCTGCGAAGGCGTGGTTGAAGTTGTCGAACATGCGGAAGTAGTGGTAGGTAGCGATTGCGGTTACAGTGCCAGAAACCATTACTGCCATGCGGTAACGAGGTAGAACTCGGTCGCGGCCTACGAACAAGAAGATCGAGGTGAATAGCATCGATGCTAGACCTAGAGACAGGATGTTGTAGACGAGGTTGAACTGTCCGTTAGACAGTGTTGCAGAGAGAGTATTCATTTGAAGCCTTTCAATTGATCAATTGATATTTCTTGAAAGTCATCGTTTGCATCGTCGGTGCCAGGAACATCTATGGCCCAGGCGACACCCATACGAATGGCTCACCATCAGTCAACTGGGAAAATGCTGTGAATAGTCCACGCCACGCTAACGATTTGATAACGCGCAAACTTATAGTTTGCGCAGCAAAACCGATTCGACGGCATGGTTAGCGCCCTTTTTCAAGACCAGGGTCGCGCGAGATCGAGTGGGCGCGATGTTCTCGACCAGGTTCGGAAGGTTGATGGTCGCCCAAATCTCTTCGGCTCGCGCCAGTGCCTTTGACTCTTCCATCTCGGCATAGCGGTGAAAGTATGAAGCCGGGTTGGTGAAGGCCGATTGGCGCAGTTTGTGGAAACGGTTCAAGAACCACTCGGTAACGTTGCCTGTTTCGGCATCCACATAAATCTTGAAATCAAAGAAGTCACTAAGTGCTAACTCCTGGCCGGCACCCGGCGGCTGCAGAACGTTCAAACCCTCGACGATGAGCACATCCGGGGCTCGGACCACCGCTGTCTCGCCAGGCACGATGTCGTAACTCAGGTGTGAATAGACCGGCGCTGATACTTCGGCTGCCCCGGATTTCACATCAGCTACAAACTTCAAGAGTGCGAGGCGATCGTATGACTCAGGGAAGCCCTTGCGAGACATGATGCCTCGGCGTTCAAGCTCGGCGTTCGGGAAGAGGAAGCCATCCGTGGTGATCAGTTCAACGCGCGGGGTTCCATCCCAGCGGGACAGCAATTCTTTGAGCAAGCGCGAGACGGTGGACTTGCCAACCGCAACCGAACCGGCGACACCGATGACGAAGGGTACGCGCTTTGAGCGCTCGCCGAGGAAGTCACTGGTGACGCGGTGGAGGTCCTGGGTCTCGGCGACATACAGGTTCAAAAGGCGGCTGAGCGGAAGGTAAACATCGGTGACTTCTTTGATATCTAGGAAGTCTCCGAGACCGCGAATCTGAGCAATTTCACTCTCGGTGAGCGGCATTTCGGTGTTGTTGCCGAGTTCAGCCCAGTCGGCGCGCTTGATTTCAACGAAGGGGCTCAGGTCTGTGCCTGAATCTTCGTTACTCGCGGTCTGTGCTGCGCTCACAAAGAGCCATTCTGCCGTAAATTAGACCTATGTGCGGAATCGTGGGTTATGTAGGCCCGAAGTCAACCCTTGATGTTCTCCTAGGTGGCCTTCGTCGCCTCGAATACCGAGGCTATGACTCGGCTGGAGTTTCTATCATCGCCCCTGGCGGTCAACTAGAGACTCGTAAGAAGGCCGGCAAGCTCGACAACCTCATTGCCGAGATCACCAACCACCCGTTGCCCCTAGCCAACATCGGCATTGGTCACACCCGTTGGGCAACTCACGGAGCCCCAACCGATGGCAACGCCCACCCGCACCTCGGTGGCCCAACCGCAAAACTTTCATTGATTCACAACGGCATCATCGAGAACTTCGGTGAGCTCAAAGCCGAGTTGGCCGTCATTGGCACCAAGTTTGCCAGCGAGACCGACTCTGAGGTTGCAGCGCACCTCATCGCTCGTGAGTTCGAAAGCACCGGAGACCTGCCAACCGCATTCGCCAATGTGGTCAAGCGCCTTCACGGTGCGTTCACCATCCTGGTTATTCACGAAGACCAGCCAGACGTCGTTCTTGCCGCCCGCCGCAATGCACCTCTTGTTATCGGTCTAGGCGATGGCGAAAACTTCTTGGGTTCTGACGTGGCCGCATTCGTTGAGCACACCAAGCGTGCGATCTCGGTTGGCCAGGATGAGATTGTCATCCTGCGTTCGAACTCGGTAGAGGTTCGCACCTTCGATGGTGCGCCGGTTACCCCGGTTGAATTCACCGTTGACTGGGATGCCTCGGCAGCCAGCAAGGGTGGATGGTCAAGCTTCATGGC
>WLGA01000108.1 GCA_009703445.1 Actinomycetota bacterium
ACCGAGAACGTTGCGTGGGCAGTAGCCTTAGCCACCGCACTCGAGCTCTTGCCAGAGGCCGATGCCGAGGCACGCAGGGTTGCAGCACTGCGCGATGCATTCAGCCTTCAGGTCATGGAAGCGGCGCCGAACGCCATCCCAACCGGTCATCCGACCGACCGACTTGCGAGCATCGCATCCTTCTGCTTCGTTGGGGTGAGCGGCGAATCCATCCTGGTGAAGCTCGAAGAGCGAGGCATTATTTGCTCGAGCGGTTCGGCTTGCGCGGCAGGCAGCGACGACCCGTCGCACGTCTTGCTAGCTATTGGTGTTGAGCCCGAGATCGCGCAGAGCGCGGTTCGCTTCAGCTTTGCTCACGACACCACCGAAGAAGAACTTGAAGGTGCGGTCATTGCTATCAGCGAGAGTCTGGCCTCTATTCAAGGTTTGCGTTAGCCCAGATATTGATTGCGGTTTGGATGAACTTCGCGAGCCCAGGTTCGAAAGCTTCATAAGTCGCGTTGAACGCCGGATCCATGATGTAGGTAAGCGCCAAAGACTTATAGGCAACCTTGTTTGGCGTCCAAAACTGACAAACAAATGCGTAGTGCTTGCCGATCCAGAACTGAACATCCGGGTCTGAAATTTCCTTACCGGCACGAAGCAGGTCGGCCAGATTCTTTGCAATCAGCTCGTGGCCCGCGCGGTATTCGTCGTATTTTTCATCGCGCCTATTGAAGTCTTGGTGATGTGCCGTTGGCTCGAACATCGACATTTAGTTCAGCCCCGCAATCAACGCCTGAAACTCTGAATCCATCTGCTCGAGACGCTGGTCGACATTGGCAGCGATGTCGTTGAAGAGTTCTTTGCCAGCCGCGGTGAGCACAACTCGGCGCTCACGAGCATCCATGGCAGATTCCTGCTGCATCACGTAGCCCTGCTTCTCAAGCGGTTGAAGCGCACGGGTTACACCCGAGACTGAGAGTTCGACAGCCTTCGCCAAGTCGACTCGCCTGATTCCTGGATCGCCGTCTGCATCGATGGCTCGCAGGATGACAAATTCGCTAAAACTCGCACCGTAGACCAACCCCTTGCTTTCAACGGAGTTTACAAATGAGCGGAGGCTGAGGAACTTTTCGAGATTAGTCATAGCGAGAGTCAATCATTAAATACTTGCGTAGTCAAATACCTCTCAAGCGAAGGCAAAAGGCAACTGCTCGCCCCTAGGATTTAGCCATGACCAAACCGACCACACTAAAGACCTTCCTTTGGTTCGACGGAAACCTGGGCGAAGCCCTCGAGTTCTATGCCGCAACCTTCACCGACTTTGTGCTCCACAGCTCTGGGCGGCCTGAAGCCGACGGCAAGCTAATGACCGCGGAGTTTTCCATCCATGGGCACGAATTTATCGGGATGGGTTGGCCGGGCGGCCCGAAGTTCAACGATGCAATCTCCCTTGCTCTGACCGTCGATGGCCAGGATGAAGTCGACCGCGTCTGGGACGCAATCACCAAGGATGGCGAAGAAGGCCAATGCGGTTGGTGCAAGGATCCATTTGGTGTTTCATGGCAGGTAATCCCGGTGCAGATGCGCGAGCACACCGGTAACCCAGACCCAGCCAAAGCAGCCTACGCCTGGGCCGCTCTTCGCAAAATGAAAAAGATTGTCATTCAAGACTTCATCGAGGGCTAGTGGATTTCAGTTTTAGCGCGGAGATGTGGGAGTGGCGCGGGCCAGCGCCCTTCTACTTCCTGTCGCTTCCCGTAGACCTTGCCGATGAAATCAAAACGGCAGCGAGTTTGCTTTCCTATGGCTGGGGCATGATTCCGGTGGTCGCCACCATCCGAGGTAGGGACTTCAAAACCTCGATGTTCAGTAAAAACGGCACGTATGTCTTGCCAATCAAAAACGAAGTGCGACTGCCGCTCAAGTTGGCGGTTGACGAGTTGATCGAAGTTTCGCTTCGGCTAGGTGCCTAGGCGCTAAACCGCCACCGCACTCAAGCTGACTTGGTTTCCCCATGGGTCATCCAGCCGAATCACTTCGCCGTCGTTGCGAAGCTGAACCTTGGCTTTCTTCAAACGCTCCTCGGCCGAGCCCAGTGATTCAAGGTCTGGTAGGCGAATCGAAACGTCGCGAAGACCAAGTGTTGGCTGACGGAAACCAGCCCCTCGGCTCTTCCAAATATTCATAGCCATGTGGTGGTGATAGCCGCCGGCGCTGACGAAAAGTGCGGTGCCACCCCAGTTCATGGTCACATCGAAGCCGAGCGCATTGACATAAAAATCTTCTGCCTGGGCGATTGACCCAACGCTCAGGTGCACGTGACCAATGTTTGAGCTGGTGTCTTCGACCGAGGCCGGAAGGTTGTCACGCAGGTATGCATTTGGGTCTAACCCGAATGTGCCCATCTCGACCTGCCCGTGATTCCAACTCCAGTCGCTGCGGTCGCGATCCCAATACAGCTCAACGCCGTTGCGCTCAGGGTCGTCGAAATAGAAGGCCTCGCTGACCAGGTGGTCGGCGCTGCCCGTGAATGACCCAGGAAACTTCGAAGCGACCGACGCGACGGCGTATGCCAGTTGCGCCTTGGTCTCGAAAAGAAATGCCGTGTGGAAGAGACCGGCTTGGTTTTCGGCGGCGTATTTCATCTCTGGAGCGTGATCGAGAATGAGTGATGGCTCCGTGCCTCGACCTAGGATGGCCGACCCGGCCACCTGTGAAATCAGATCCAAACCGACTGCATCGCGGTAGTAGGAAATCATGTTGTCGAGGTTGTCCACCCGAAGGGTAACCGCACCCATGGCTAGATTTGCAGGAAGGCTCATGTATTTAGTCTAGGGGGGCTAGACAGAAATCGCAAGGCGCCTAAAAGTCTCCGCGTGATACTCGGGCACCATTTCGGCGTGCTCCGGGTTCGATGTCTCGTAAAGGTAGTTGAGCAACAACAACCGACGCTGAAGCATCAGAAGCTGTCGCTGCTCGGTCGTGTGCTCGGGCACAGTAGCCACCGACGCATAACCCGCCAATAGCGCCGCGTCCTGCTCTGGGGTGTCTAAGTAATAAAGCGAGGTCATCAAATCCTGAATGGGCAAGCCAAGACCAGAGTCATCAAAATCAAAAACTGCAAGCTCTCCCTCGTGCCACATAACGTTCCAGGGATGGATGTCGGCATGGATGGGCTGCAGCTTGGCGTCACCGCGAAGCTCAACCAGAGCGGTGGAAACCCGAGCCAAGACATCCGTGACCTTCGCCTGTTCATCGACAGTCAGCTTGCTCTCCGGCCCGGTGAGGAGGTTTGGAGCGCCCCAGAACACATCCGTGTAGTCGGTTAGCTCGCAACCAGGTGGCAGAACTAGGTCGGCCGCTTCAAGATGCAACTTGGCCATGGCCGCTCCGAGGGCAAATAGCTGGTCTTCGGTTGGCTCATCCCCAGGCTCCTCGCCTTCGAGCCAGGTGTAGAGCACCGCCGCAAGATTGCGTTCGGTTGCCGCATGCCAACCATGGCTGACCGCGCTGCCATTCCGATTCAGAGCCGGCTTGGGCACTGTAACCGACTTGATGGATGTGATCCAAAAGATCTCGGCATTGAGATTCTCGGGTGATCGACTCGAATTCACATTGATTCGGAGGGCGAACTTCTCTCCTGAGCCCGCGGTCACTTTGAAAGTCGAGTTGAATTCATGATTGATTGACTCGGCTTCGTATTCGCCGAGTTCATACTGGTCAAGAATTTCGACCAAGCAGTCATCCAAGCTGGCTATCTGCTCTTCAATCGTCATCTCGGCGAAAGTTTTGTTCGTGCTCACGCGACTACTCTCGCACAGTTAAAAGAGAAAATCCCAGCCCTCGTGAGAAGGAACTGGGATTTCGTGCACCCCCTCGGACTTGAACCGAGAACCCACTGATTAAGAGTCAGTTGCTCTGCCGATTGAGCTAGAGGTGCGTGTTGCAGAGAACCGCAACGAGAGAAAAGCCTAGC
>WLGA01000109.1 GCA_009703445.1 Actinomycetota bacterium
CGAACCGCCACCTAGCTCGTCGTTTAGCTTGGCACAACGCTCAAGTAGACGTGAGTGTAGGTAGAAGACGTCACCTGGGTAAGCCTCGCGGCCTGGTGGACGACGTAGAAGAAGTGAAACCGCACGGTAGGCCTCTGCCTGCTTTGAGAGGTCATCGAAGATGATGAGGACGTGCTTGCCACCGTACATCCAGTGCTGACCAATGGCCGAACCGGTGTAAGGAGCTAGGTACTTGAAACCAGCTGGGTCTGATGCAGGAGATGCCACGATGGTGGTGTACTCCATGGCGCCGGCTTCTTCAAGCGCGCCCTTTACAGAAGCAATGGTCGAACCCTTCTGACCGATTGCAACATAGATGCAACGAACCTGCTTCTGAGGGTCCTTAGACTCCCAGTTAGCCTTCTGGTTGATGATGGTGTCGATCGCAATTGCGGTCTTACCGGTCTGACGGTCACCAATGATTAGCTGACGCTGTCCGCGGCCAACTGGAATCATGGCGTCGATTGCCTTGATACCGGTCTGAAGTGGCTCGTGAACTGACTTACGCGCCATAACGCCAGGAGCCTGAAGCTCTAGTGCACGACGTGACTCAGCCTTGATGTCGCCTAGACCATCGATTGGGTTACCTAGTGGGTCGACAACGCGACCAAGGAACTTGTCACCGACTGGAACAGAAAGAACTTCACCGGTGCGGTGAACTTCCATGCCCTCGACGATGCCTTCGAAGTTACCGAGAACAACGGTACCGATCTCGCGCTCGTCTAGGTTCAGGGCTAGGCCCAGAGTGCCATCGGCGAACTTGAGAAGCTCGTTAGCCATTGCACTTGGTAGGCCTTCAACGTGAGCAATACCGTCACCGGCATCGATTACGTGGCCTACTTCTGCGCGAGAAGCCTTGGCTGGCTCGTAAGACTTAACGAAGTCCTTTAGAGCGTCGCGAATCTCGTTCGGGCTGATTTTCAGATCTGCCATCTCGTTCCTCTACTTCTGGGGCGAACCCCGGTTGGTCTTTCTAGGCCAGTCGCCGAAGCGACTGAAGTTTGTGGGTCAGTTCGCTAGGCGAGCTGAAGTTTTGCTTGTAGCAATCGTGCGCTGAGGCTTCCGTCAAGAATCTCGCCGCCGACCTGGACCTTCATGCCGCCGAGGATTGATTCATCAACCTCGACGTTTAGCTTCAAGCTGTGTCCGTAAGACTTCGCCAAAGCAGCCTCAAGGCGCTCTAGCTGCTTGTCACTAACTGGTGCCGCAACCGTAACGGTTGCAACTAGACGCTCGGCATAGGCAGAAACCTGCTTGCCGAACTGTTCTAGAGCCACCGCTACGCGACGACGACGAGCGCCAGTCACTGCACGGCGAATTAGAACGGCTGCTTCATCGGTGGCCTTGCCCTTTAGTAGCGAGTTCACCAGAGCGATTTTTGCGTCGTCTGAAGCTGCATTGTTGCCAAGGGCAAACTGAAGTTCCTGGTCTGAATCAACCGCAGTCTGGAACGCGAAGATTTCGCTCTCAACCTTCGAGAGGTTCTTTGCGTTAGCGGCGATTGCGGCAACCGTAAAGACCGCGAGCTGCTCGAAAGCTGCTACGAGGTCTTGTCCGGTTGACCAGCGAAGGGCAACTAGAGAGTTTGAGAACTCAAGGGCTGCAGCCGAAACACCCTTACCGAAAACTGCGGTAAGTGCGCCTGACTTGGCCTTTGCCTCGGCGGAAGGGTCCGAGAGGATGCTTCGCAACTGAGCTGATGATGCGACGGCTGCGCCGACTGCAAAAATCTCTTCTGCGAACTTGAGGTCAGCCTTGGCTAGAAGAGGGGTTAGTGCCTCTTTAGCTGCAGCTAGTGACTGTCTAGTTGAACTCGCCATGTTTACTTCTTGCCTGCTTTGGTTTTAGCAACAGAGTCAGCGGCTTCGAGGTCGGCCAAGAACTGGTCGACTACGCCCGCTGCAACTTTTTCGTTCTTCAAGCTAGCGCCTACAACGCTTGACGCTAGGTCGATGGCTAGAGAGCCAACTTCCGCGCGAAGCGAGATAAGTGCAGCCTGACGTTCGGCTTCAATCTGAGCCTTTGCGGTAGCGGTTAGACGAGCTGCCTCTGACGATGCCTGCTCCTTCAGTTCAGCAAGAATTGCTGCACCTTCGGCGCGTGCCTCTTCACGAATCTTGGCTGCCTCGGCGCGTGCTCCGGCCTGCTCTGCTTCGATGTTTGCAGTCTTTGCTGCAGCCTCTGCCTGAGCCTTTTCAGCTGCCTCTAGACGACCTTCGATCGCCTCGGTGCGTGCATCAAGAGTCTTCTTGAAGTTCGGTAGAACCTTGAACCAGAAGAAGGCCAGCAGGATTACGAAGACAACCGAAGACCACAGGAGATCGTACGACTCTGGGAGGAGTGGGTTTTTAGTCGCACCCTCCGCAGCGTTCGCGAGAATCCTAGAAATCATGGTTTAGATCCTGACTGACTAAGCGAAGATGAATGGGGTTGCAAGACCGATAAGCGCTAGCGCTTCGGTGAATGCGATACCAAGCCACATGGTGACCTGAAGCTTTGCTGCTAGCTCTGGCTGGCGAGCGATTGACTCGATGGTCTTTGAAACTACTAGACCTACGCCAACGCCTGGGCCGATAGCTGCAAGGCCGTAGCCGATAACTGCAATGTTGCCTGATACTTCTGCGATGTTAGTTACGTCCACTTTGTATTTCCCTTCCGTGGTTTTTAGAGCTGACGGTTGTCAGATCTGATTAGTGCTCGTCTGCTAGGGCCAACTGAATGTAGACCGTGGTCAGAAGAGTAAAAACGTATGCCTGTAGGAATGCCACCAAGATCTCGAAGAGAGTGAAGGCGAAACCGAACACGAAGGTTCCAGCGCCGAATGCCTTGAAGAAGCCATCTGCGTTGAACAGGAAGAACTGGGTAGCCGAGAAACAGAGCACGAGCAGCAAGTGGCCCGCGATCATGTTCATGGTCAAACGAAGAGCCAGGGTGACCGGGCGAAGAATGAAGGTCGACAGGAACTCGATTGGAGTAACCAGGATGTAGAAGGCCTTTGGAACGCCAGCTGGGAACAATGAGTTCTTGAAGAAGCCAACTCCGTGCTTCTTGACACCTGCATAGATGAAGGTCACGTAAGCGGCCAGCGCCATAACGATTGGCAGACCAATAACCGAAGTGCCCGCGATGTTCAACCCAGGGATGATGCCGGTGATGTTCATGCCCAGGGTGATGAAGAAGATTGTGGTTAGCAGAGGAAGGAAGCGGTCGCCATCCTTCTCGCCGAGCTGGTCGTGAGCGATGCTCTTGCGAACGAAGTTGAGTGAGATTTCGCCCATCAACTGGAACTTGCCAGGAACAAAGCTATTGGTCTTGTTCGACTGCTTGAACTTTGCTGTCCAGAGTGAGAAAACGATGACAAGAAGGGTCAGAACCAAGAGGCGGATAAGCATGATGCGGTTCAACGCAAATGGGGTGCCCTCGAAAGCCACGATCTCTGGATAGAACTCCATGATTGAAGGCGCGTGGAAGCCGGTGCCCGACTCCTCGGTGCTCGCTGCTACAAATAGCAGGTTCAAAGCGTTAGTGAACAGCGTGAACTCCTGTTTCGGGGCAAGTTTGGAATGCCTTGCGGCGATTTACAGTGTGATGCCGGCATAAAAACCGTTTGCCGACCCAATGAGTCTAACAGGTAGAGCCCTGTCAAAATAACGGAATTTGGCAGGTTCCAAGATAAATTTTCTCGAAATTTGGTCAGTTCGAGCCGACGGTGATTCTTGACTTCAAAACAATCAGCGAATCGATCACCAAGGTGCCCAGTATGGAAGCCACAAGTGTGAAGAAAAGGACTGGTCCTGCGATGAAAGTTGCGCCCTTGAGGAGTGCGATTATGAAGATGAATCCGAGCATCTTGAAGATCCAGCCGCCGAGGACCACACCGAAAAAGCCTCCGAGCGAGAGTTTCCCGCCAAG
>WLGA01000011.1 GCA_009703445.1 Actinomycetota bacterium
CAAACCTGTTCCTACGCACGCTCCGTGAAGATCCAAACGAGGCCGAGGTAGACAGCCACAAGCTCTTGCTTCGTGCTGGTTACATCCGTCGCGCCGGAGCCGGTCTTTACACCTGGCTTCCGCTGGGTCTAGCCGTCAAGGCAAAGATTGAGCAGGTCGTTCGCGAAGAGATGGCAAACGCCGGTGCTCAAGAAGTCTTCTTCCCGGCCCTACTGCCACGCGAACCTTTCGAAGCTACCGGTCGCTGGACCGAGTATGGCGACAACCTATTCCGTCTTCAGGACCGCAAGAAGACTGACTACCTGTTGGCTCCAACTCACGAAGAGATGTTCACCCTTCTAGTGAAGGATCTCTATTCGTCATACAAGGACCTACCGGTCTGCTTGTATCAAATCCAGAACAAGTACCGCGACGAGGCACGCCCTCGCGCCGGTCTCCTTCGTGGCCGCGAATTTGTGATGAAGGACGCCTACAGCTTCGATGTCACGGATGAAGGTTTGGCCAAGGCATACCAGGCCCAGCGCGACGCATACGAGCGCATTTTTACCCGTCTCGGCGTCGATTACGTGATTGTCAAGGCAGACGCGGGCGCTATGGGCGGCTCAGCTTCCGAGGAATTCCTGTCACCAAGCCCAATCGGCGAAGATACCTTTGTGCGCTCGCCGGGTGGCTACGCAGCCAACGTTGAAGCGGTTGCCACCGTGGCTCCGCCAAAGATTGCCATCGACGGCCAGTCGGCAGCCGAGGTGCTAACCACCCCGCAGTGTTCAAATATCAAGCGCATCGTTGCTTGGTCGAATGAAAACAACAAGCGTGCCGACGGTGCCGAATGGACAGCCGCACACACCCTGAAGAACAACGTCATGGCGCTGGTTTCTCCAGAAGGCAAGCGCGAGCTGGTCGTAGTTGGTTTACCCGGTGACCGTGAGGTTGACGTGAAGCGCGCCGAAGCAGCTTTCTCTCCTAACGAGATCGAGCAAGCAAACGACGAAGATTTCGCCAAGCACCCAGAGCTAATCAAGGGCTACATCGGCCCGGTCAAGGATGGCCAGGCAATTCTTGGCACCGCTGGCGTCAGCAAGATTCGCTACCTCCTAGACCCTCGCGTGGTCGAGGGTTCGGCTTGGATTACCGGCGCAAACGCATCCGAGAAGCACGTATTCGGCCTAGTTGCCGGCCGTGACTTTACCGCGGATGGCGTGGTTGACATCGCCGAGGTTCGCGTCGGAGACGAAGCCCCGGATGGTTCGGGCCCGCTCGAGCTCGCTCGCGGCATCGAAATCGGTCACGTATTCCAACTCGGTCGCAAGTATGCCGAGGCTCTGGGGCTCCAGGTCCTGGACGAAAACGGCAAGCTCGTGACCGTAACCATGGGTTCGTACGGAATCGGAATCACTCGCATGATTGCTGTTCTGGCCGAGGCTAACCACGACGACAAGGGCCTTATTTGGCCTGAAGCTGTCTCGCCGGCCGACGTTTACATCGTTGCTGCTGGCAAGGATGAAGTCGTTTACGAGACCGCTGAAAAGCTTGCGCTCGAACTCGAAGCAAAGGGCAAGACCGTCATCCTGGATGACCGTCAAAAGGTCAGCCCTGGTGTCAAGTTTGGCGACGCAGAGCTGATCGGTGTGCCTAACATTGTCATCGTTGGCAAGGGTCTCGAGCAGGGCGATGTTGACCTGTGGGATCGCCGCTCTGGTGAGCGCCGCCCAGTCAAGCTAGAATCGGCTTTGGCTGAATTGCTATAAACCGCTTGCGGTTTCGCGGCACTTCACTAAATTGACAACTAACTAGCGGCCTGGAGGCATTTCATGGACATCGACCTGAGCGTACTTAAGTTCATCGAGCGAGAGAAAGAAATCCCTTTCAACGAGCTGGTGTCAATCATCGAGGCTGCCATTCTTGCCGCCTACCAGAAGCACGTTGGCAACTCAGACCCGGCCCGTGCCGAACTGAGCAAGTCAACCGGCCACGTCAACATCTACGCACCAGTGCTAGATGAAGAAGGCGTGAAGACCGGCGAGACCGAAGTCACCCCGGAAAACTTTGGACGAGTCGCTGCCGCCGCGGCAAAGCAGGTCATTTTCAACCGTCTGCGCGAAATCAACGACGAGAGCCTATTTGGCGAGTTCTCTGGCAAGGAGGGCGACATCGTCGCCGGCACCATCCAGCAGGGCCAGAAGTCATACATGGTTTATGTGAACCTTGGCACCATCGAGGCAATCATGCCTCCTGAAGAGCAGGTTCCTGGCGAGGATTACTCGCACGGCAAGCGCATCCGTGTCTTCGTAACCGCAGTAAACCGCGGAACCAAGGGCCCGCAGGTCACCGTTTCTCGCACCCACCCATCGCTAGTTCGCAAGTTGTTCGCGATGGAAGTTCCTGAAATCGCAAGCGGAGTAGTCGAGATCGTTTCGCTTGCACGCGAAGCAGGCCACCGCACCAAGATTGCTGTTCGTGCACACGAAGCCGGCGTAAACGCCAAGGGTTCTTGCATCGGTGAGCTGGGTCAGCGGGTTCGTGCGGTTCAGACCGAACTAAACGACGAGAAGATCGACATCGTAGACTTCAGCGATGACCTGCCAACTTATGTTGCACAGGCGCTCTCGCCGGCGAAGGTTTCAAGCTCATACATGCTCGACGCGGCTACCAAGTCGGTTCGCGTTTTGGTGCCAGACTTCCAGCTTTCGCTAGCAATCGGCAAGGAAGGGCAGAACGCCCGCCTGGCCGCGAAGCTAACTGGCGCGAAGATCGATATTCAGCCTGACAGCATCCTGGATGGCGACTAGGCCCTAGCCCTTTCAATTTCTAGGGGTTAGAATGGAACGTACTTGTGTTGGTTGTCGCCAGCAATCCAGCCGTGCAGATCTTTTGCGGGTCATTGAACAATCAAATGTTTTGATTCTTGATGAACGAAAAGCAATGCCAGGCAGGGGAGCATGGATTCACCCGACACAGGAATGTTTAGAGTTAGCAATCACTCGGAGAGCATTCATCCGGGCTTTGAAACTTTCAGGTCAGCCAGATTCATCTGGTTTGAACTTCACTAAAGAACAGGCAGAAACGATGTTGGCAAACAAATGAGTAACTCGAAATGAGTACCCAACAGCTTTAACGGCCTGCCCTGTCTAGGGAAGGCCCCAGACAGGAGAAACAAAAGTGGCGCTACCACGCGTGTACGACATTGCTAAAGAACTTGGAATCGATTCCAAGGTTGCTTTGGCCAAACTTCAAGAACTCGGCGAGTTCGTAAAGAGCGGTTCATCAACCATCGCTCCACCCGTTGCTAAAAAGCTTCGTGAGGCATTCCCAGACGCAAAGCCGGTTGTCGCTGAGCCAAAGGCTGCTCCGACTGCACCTGCTGCACCAGTAGCCGCTGCGCCTGCAGCACCGGCCGCTTCGGCGCCTGAGGCACCTAAGGCAGCGGCTCCAGCAGCTCCTGCTGCACCAGCTCCAGCTGCTCCAGCTGCACCCAAGTCGGCTGCCCCTGCGGCTCCGGCAGCACCGGGTGCACCTGCTCCTGCGGCGAAGGCGGCACCAGCTGCTCCAAGCGCCGCAACCCCAGGAATTCCTCGTCCGGGTAACAACCCGTTCGCGGCCGCACAGGGCATGGGCATTCCTCGCCCAATCAGCCGCCCTGGCAACAATCCTTTCGCTCCATCACAGGGAATGGGTCGCCCAGGCGGCCCTCGTCCTGCCGGTGGTGCAGGTCGCCCTGGCGGTCCAGGTCGCCCAGGTGGCGCACCGGGTGCCGGTGGCGGCGCTCCACGTCCAGGTGGCTTCTCAGGCGGGCCACGTCCGGCTGGCGCAGGCTTTGCACGTCCGGGAGGCGGCGCCCCAGGCGGCGCTCCGGGTGCAGCTCCGGGTGGATTCTCTCGCCCAGGTGGCGGCCCAGGCGCAGGCCGTGGTCGCGGTGTTGGCGGTGGAACCGCTGGTGCCTTCGGTAAGGGCGGCGCACGCGGTCAGAGCAAGGCTCGTAAGTCAAAGCGTGCAAAGCGCGAAGAGTTCGAACAGCGCAGCAATGCGCCATCTCTTGGCGGCGCACTAGTACCTCGCGGAGATGGAACCACGGTTCTACGTCTCCGTCGCGGCGCATCGATCCAAGACTTCGCAGACAAGATTGACACCAATGCAGGTCAGCTAATCACCGTTCTGTTCCACCTGGGACAGATGGCGACAGCTACTGCATCGCTTGATGAAGACACCTTCCAGATCCTTGGTGAAGAGCTCGGTTACAAGATCGAGATCGTGTCTCCTGAGGACGAAGAGCGCGAGCTATTCGAAGGCTTCGGCCTTGACATCGACACCGACTACGACGACGAAGAGGCCGACCTGGTCGCACGTCCGCCGGTTGTCACCGTCATGGGTCACGTTGACCACGGTAAGACCCGTTTGCTCGACTCGATTCGTAACTCAAACGTCATCGCTGGCGAAGCCGGCGGAATCACCCAGCACATCGGTGCTTACCAGGTTCACGTTGAGCACGACGGCATCGACCGCGCGATTACCTTCATCGACACCCCGGGTCACGAGGCGTTCACCGCTATGCGTGCCCGTGGTGCTCAGGTCACCGACCTTGCCATCCTTGTGGTTGCAGCGGATGACGGCGTTATGCCTCAGACCGTTGAAGCCTTGAACCACGCTCAGTCTGCCGGTGTGCCGATTGTTGTCGCGGTCAACAAGACCGATAAGGAAGGCGCGAACCCAGCCAAGATTCGTCAGCAGCTAACCGAGTTCAACCTCGTTGCTGAAGAGTATGGTGGCGACGTCATGTTCGTCGACGTTTCGGCGTTGACCGGTAAGGGCATTCCTGACCTTCTAGACGCTGTTCTGCTAACCGCAGACGCAGCCCTAGACATGCGTGCTAACCCGAACAAGGATGCTCGCGGTGTTGCCATCGAAGCCAACCTTGACAAGGGTCGCGGTTCGGTTGCTACCGTTCTTATCCAGTCTGGAACCCTTCGCGTCGGTGACTCAATCGTCGCCGGTGCTGCTCACGGTCGTGTTCGTGCGATGTTCGACGAAAACGGCGCAGCCGTTGCCGAAGCATTCCCAAGCCGTCCGGTTCAGGTTCTCGGTCTACAGTCTGTTCCTCGCGCCGGTGACACCTTTGTGGTTACCGATGACGAGCGTCAGGCCCGCCAGATCGCTGAAAAGCGTGAAGCTGCAGACCGCAACGCTCTTCTTGCCAAGACTCGCAAGCGCGTTAGCCTCGAAGACTTCACCAAGGCACTCGAAGACGGCAAGGTTGAGTCACTCAACCTCGTCATCAAGGGTGACGTTTCTGGTGCTGTTGAAGCTCTTGAAGACTCATTGCTCAAGATCGAAGTTGACGATTCAGTTCAGCTACGCATCATCCACCGCGGTGTTGGTGCGATTACCGAATCTGACGTCAACCTTGCAACCGTTGACAACGCAATCATCATCGGTTTCAACGTCAAGCCAGACAACAAGGCCAAGGAGCGTGCCGACCGCGAGGGCGTCGACGTTCGTCAGTACTCGGTCATCTATGCAGTGCTCGACGACATCGAGAAGGCTCTCAAGGGCATGCTCAAGCCAGAGTACGAAGAAGCTCAGCTTGGCACCGCAGAGGTTCGCGAACTGTTCAAGTCATCGAAGGTCGGAACCATTGCTGGTTCGATCGTTCGCTCTGGCTCGATCAAGCGAAACTCTCTCGCCCGCGTGCTTCGTGCCGGCAAGGTTATCGCTGACAACCTCAAGATCGAATCGCTTAAGCGCTTCAAGGATGACGCCACCGAAGTCAAGACTGACTTCGAGTGTGGTATCGGCCTTCAGGGCTTCAACGACCTAGAGCTTGAAGACATCATCGAGACCTTCGAGATGCGCGAAAAGCCACGCGTCTAAGGATTCGTAAATGGTTGATCACGCTCGAGCTCGAAAGCTCGCCGAACGCATCAAGGTGTTGGTGGCAGAGGCGCTAGAACGCGCTGTTAAGGACCCAGATTTGGGTTTTGTCACCATCACCGAGGTCAAGGTAACCCCTGACCTTCAGCACGCCAGCATTTTCTACACCGTGTATGGCACCCCGGCAGAGAAGAAACTCACTGCTGAAATTATTGAGAAGAATCGCGGTTTGGTTCGTCGCGAGGTTGGTCACAATCTTTCGATTCGCCTAACCCCGACGATTGAATTCATCCCGGATGAAATCCCCGAGACCGCTGCAGCCATGAATGACCTTCTCGCTGAGGCGCGTGCTCGCGATGAGCAGGTTGCGAAGTTGGCGGCCGAGGCTCACTGGGCCGGCGAAGAGAACCCTTATAAAGAGCCACGCAAGATCCAGGATGAAGAGGACGAAGACTAAATGTCTTCTGGCCTTGTTCTAATCGACAAGCCGTCTGGCTGGACCAGTCACGATGTGGTTGCTCGCCTTCGAAAGTTGGCGGGCACCCGTCGGGTCGGCCACGCAGGAACCCTTGACCCAATGGCCACCGGCCTGTTGCTGATCGGCATCAATTCCGCCACCAAGCTTTTGACCTTCCTGGTTGGCGAAGATAAAACTTACGAGGCCACCATCCGCCTAGGTGCGGCCACAATCACCGACGACAAAGAGTCTGAATTTACGACCATTGCTAACCCGGATGTAGTGCGCGCGCTCAGCCTCTCCGGCTTGGAACACGCCTTGACTGCTCTCCGCGGCCCAATCGAACAGGTGCCAAGTTCGGTGAGCGCAATCAAGGTGGATGGCGAACGCGCCTATGCCAAGGTGCGCTCCGGCGACGAGGTGAAACTCAAGGCTCGCCCGGTGACAATTCACCGTTTTGAGGTCATCGGCGAACCTCGTCTGGTGAGCGACGGCGACAATACTTTCTATGACTTCGAAGCAATCATCGATTGCTCTTCCGGAACCTACATCCGTGCCCTCGCACGCGACCTAGGTGCCGCGCTCCGAGTTGGCGGCCACCTAACCGCCCTTCGCCGGACCAAAATTGGCAGCTATTCAATTTCGCAGGCTCAGGCCCTTGACGGGCTAACCGGCGAGACGCTGCAGGTGCTCCCGATTGAGCAGGCGGCAACTCAGCAGTTCAAGGTGCGGTCGCTCAGCGACCAAGACGTCATAGATCTTCGTCACGGAAAGAGGCTTCGCGTCCAAGATGAAACCGAGACGGCGCCTACCGCGGCCATCGACTCTTCTGGGAACCTAATCGCGATGCTTACCAAGTCTGGGAATGCGGCAAAGTCACTGGTTGTTTTTGCCTTTGACCAATCTGGAGAGGATGCCTGATGTTGGAAGTGTTCTTTCAAATTGAGGCTTGGAGTGCCTTTGCTGTCGGGCTAATCCTTCTCGGTTTTGGCATGGCCAGACGCAAGCCAAGCCTGATTTCGCTCGGAGCACTGGCCGTTATTCAGCTAGGTCTAGTCGTTCAGCTGATTTCCTCGATTATCCTCGTGGCCGGGGGAGCGAGAGCAAAGACCGACACCGTTGAATTCTTCGCCTATCTACTTGTGGCGATGATTGTTCCGTTGGGAGCCGCCTTCTGGGCTCTGATTGAGCGAACCCGCTGGTCCACTTTCGTGCTCGGTGTCGGCTCACTGACCGTGGCAATCATGCTGGTACGAATGCACCAAATTTGGTTCGGTTAGGCTATTCGAATGGCTAAAAGAAATCTCGGCATCGGTCGTTTACTGATTGCCGCATATGCGGTTTTGGCCCTGGCTGCAACCGGTCGTGCCGGCTACGAACTGATTGCAAAGTTTGATCAAGCGCCTTTGCCCTACGCGCTATCGGCCGCATCCGCGCTTATTTACATCGTCGCCACCGTCGCACTTGCTCGCCCAGGCAGCGCTGCTCGCAAGGTCGCCTACGTTGCCGTCCTGATCGAATTAACCGGCGTCTTGGTGATTGGTGCAGCCAGCTTCATCTGGCCAGAATTCTTCGCTTATGGGGGCAAGCAGGTTCGAACAGTGTGGTCCTATTTCGGAGTCGCCTACGGCTGTGTTCCGCTGGTACTACCTATCCTGGGCCTGATTTGGTTGGGTAAGTCGAAGCAAAACTAATGCAGACCTTTTCTTCACTGCGCGAGGCGCAAAAATTTGGCCCAACTGCCGTCACTATTGGCAAGTTCGATGGCATCCATCGTGGCCACCAGGCTCTAATCGCGGCCCTGCGCTCGGCCGCTGCCGAACACGACTTGAAAACCGTTCTGGTCACTTTCGACCGTCACCCGGATGCTCTGTTGAACCCTGCCAACCTGAAGTGGCCGCTTATCGGGCCAAAGCAAAAGGAAAGCCTGATCTCGGCGGCCGGTCTCGACGCATTACTTACCTTGACCTTCGACGACGCCCTCGCTCAGCAATCGGCTCAGGACTTTGTCCAGGAGACCCTGGTAGACGCCCTAAGCGCCAAGATCGTGATTGTCGGCGAAGACTTCAGATTTGGAGCCGGAGGTGCGGGCGATGTTGCTCTCCTGCATGAGCTGGGCCAGCAGTTGGGCTTTGAAGTTCGTGTAATCGCAAGTGCCACCGAAGCCGGCCTCAAAGTGTCGACTTCGGCTATTCGTGAACTACTCGATCAGGGCGATGTAGCTAAAGCGGGCAAGCTTCTTGGCCGCGTGCACACCACCGTTGGTGTAGTCGAGCACGGTCTCAAAATTGGGCGCACCATCGGTTTTCCAACCGCCAACATGTCGCGCGAAGCCGAGGGTTATCTGCCCTTGGATGGCGTCTATGCCGGCTGGCTCATTGCTGACGGCGAACGATACCCGGCGGCCCATTCGGTAGGAATCAACGAAACCTTCCAGGCGGTTCCTCGGTTGGTCGAATCACATGTCCTAGACCGCAAAGACCTAGACCTTTACGACAAAATCGTGACCTTGGAGTACGTCGATTTTGTTCGCCCTTCAGCCAAGTTCGACGGCGTGGAATCGTTGGTGGTTGAAATCAACCGCGACCTAGACAAGATCCGCAATATTCTGGGGCTATGAGAATGACTTTCGCCGACTCGGTTAAATCCGGGCTCAAGAACTGGTCCAACTTCAAGGGCACGGCTACGCGAACCGAGTTTTGGTACTTTTACCTATTCACGGTGTTGCTAAACATGGTGACCACGACCTTGGATAGCATCGTTGCGCCAGGCACGGACTTGAGTGGCGCTGCTATGGCCGGCGCCGGCCCTTTCTACTTGCTCACCAACATCGCATTGGTACTGCCGAACCTCAGCCTCGCATTCCGGCGTTTCCACGATGCCGGCGTTTCGGCTAAATGGCTTTTGCTATGGGCAGTACCCATCCTGGTTTTGATTTTCGGTGGAGGTCTTGCTTTGGCCGACCTTCCGCCGCTCAGCGAGAACTCATCCGAGGCCGACTTGAGCGCTTATGCGCAGGCGCTTGCTCCGTCAATTTTGCTTGCTATGGCCGTCGGTATCTTCCAGTTCGTGATCAATCTCAGACCGAGTAAATCGAAGGCGCAGGGCAACAAGTATGCCTCTGGCGTTGAAACAGAAACTAGCGCCACCGAGTAATTTCGGCTAGACTCGACAGGTTGCCGTGTATCGGCCGCGGATAAAGAGAGCTAAGACATCCCGTCATTAGCGCCGCGCAGTTAGGAAACCGAAAGGGGAACCCACTATGGCACTAGATGCAGCAGTGAAGACCGCAATTATCAACGAGTACGCAACTCACCCAGGCGACACTGGTTCTCCAGAAGTTCAGATCGCTGTTCTAACCAAGCGAATCAAGGACCTAACCGAGCACCTAAAGGACCACAAGCACGACCACCACTCACGTCGTGGCCTACTTATCCTTGTTGGTCAGCGCCGTCGTCTTCTCGGTTACTTGCAGAAGGTTGACATCAAGCGTTACCGCGAGCTCCTAGAGCGCCTAGGTCTTCGTCGTTAATTAGTCTTCCCAAACCGCCCGGGCTATAGTCCGGGCGGTTTGCTTTAACCGGATGTTCACCGATGCGGTCCTAGCCTTTGTCGCACCAGTCTGTTAGCCTTGAAACAGAGCGACGTGGCAGGTTTGCTGGTCTTCGGTTGTGGGTCTTGATAACTCCTTGATGGGTTCAAGATTTTCTACTGCAGACCAGGGCATCCCTCCAATGTGGGCAAGTTAACTTGCCGCGAACGCTCACGCACGAAACATCCAGTTCTAGGCCGATTTCATTTGGCCCTGGCTTTCTCGTGCACAGAGGAAAAAGAGGAGGGACCATGGAAGGTCCAGAAATCAAAGCAACAGAAGCAATCATCGACAACGGAAAATTCGGCAAGCGCGTTATCCGTTTCGAAACCGGTCGTTTGGCTCAGCAGGCACAGGGTGCCGCAGCCGTTTACATCGACGAAGAAACCATGCTGTTCTCGGCTACCACTGCAAGCAAGCAGCCAAAAGACCAGTTCGACTTCTTCCCACTAACCATCGATGTTGAAGAGCGTATGTATGCGGCAGGCCGCATCCCAGGAAGCTTCTTCCGTCGTGAAGGTCGCCCATCAACCGAGGCAATCCTTGCCTGCCGTTTGATCGACCGTCCATTGCGTCCGTCATTCGTTGACGGTCTTCGCAACGAAATCCAGGTAGTAGTTACCGTTTGGGCCATCGAGCCTGACGAGCTATACGACGTTGTAGCAATCAACGCTGCATCGATGTCAACCCAGCTTGCTGGTCTGCCATTCTCAGGTCCAATCGGTGGTGTTCGCGTTGCACTAATCGACGGTCAGTGGGTTGCATTCCCGAAGTACTCACAGCTAGAGCGTGCCGTGTTCAACATGGTTGTTGCTGGTCGCGTAATCGTTGAGAACGGCGTCGAAGACGTCGCAATCATGATGGTTGAGGCAGAGGCTTCAGAGAACTCTATGGACCTAATCGCCGCAGGCGCTAAGGCTCCTTCGGAGGACGTAGTTTCCGAGGGTCTTGAGGCTGCAAAGCCATTCATCAAGGCTCTAGTCAAGGCTCAGGCTGACCTAGCTGCTGTTGCTGCAAAGCCAACCGCAGACTACCCAACCTTCTTGCCTTACACCGACGAGGTTTACTCAGCAGTTGAGTCTGCAGCGGGCGCACAGCTTGCCAAGGTCTACCAGATCGCTGACAAGGTTGAGCGCCAGGATGCTGACGACGCACTGAAGGCAGAGACCAAGGCAGCCCTTGAGTCAAAGCTTGACGAGGCGCAGATGGCTCAGTTCTCAGCTGCCTACAAGTCAGTAACCAAGAAGATCATGCGTACCCGTGTTCTAAAGGAAGGCATCCGCATCGACGGACGTGGCCTAAAGGACATCCGCCAGATCACTGCAGAAACCCACCCGCTTCCACGCGTCCACGGTTCTGCAATCTTCCAGCGCGGCGAGACCCAGATCCTTGGTGTTACCACTCTGAACATGCTCAAGATGGAGCAGCAGATTGACTCACTAAGCCCGGTTACCTCGAAGCGCTACATGCACAACTACAACTTCCCTCCTTACTCAACTGGTGAGGTCGGTCGTGTTGGCACCCCTAAGCGCCGCGAAATCGGTCACGGTGCTCTTGCAGAGCGTGCGTTGGTTCCAGTTCTTCCAAAGCGTGAAGACTTCCCATACGCAATCCGTCAGGTTTCAGAGGCTCTAGGTTCAAACGGTTCAACCTCTATGGGTTCTGTTTGTGCTTCGACCCTGTCACTACTAGGCGCAGGTGTTCCACTTCGTGCACCAGTAGCCGGTATCGCTATGGGTCTGATCTCAGACACCGTTGATGGCAAGATCCAGTACGCTGCGATCACTGACATCCTGGGTGCCGAAGACGCACTTGGCGACATGGACTTCAAGGTTGCCGGTACCCGCGACTTCATCACCGCGATCCAGCTAGACACCAAGCTTGACGGCATCCCTGCCTCAGTTCTTGCCGGTGCTCTAACCCAGGCTCGCGAGGCCCGTCACCACATCCTCGACATCATGGCATCTGCAATCAGCGAGCCAGACGAGATGGCGCCAACCGCGCCTCGCGTTATCGCTGTGAAGATTCCAGTCGACAAGATTGGTGAGGTCATTGGCCCTAAGGGCAAGATGATCAACCAGATTCAGGAAGACACCGGAGCAGACATCTCGATTGAAGATGACGGCACCGTTTACATCGGCGCAACCGATGGTCCTTCTGCAGAGGCAGCACGTGCAGCGGTTAACGCAATCGCTAACCCACACGTGCCAGAGATCGGCGAGCGTTTCCTTGGAACCGTTGTGAAGCTAGCTACCTTCGGTGCTTTCGTTTCACTAGTTCCAGGCAAGGATGGCCTGCTACACATCTCTGAGCTTCGCAAGATCTCAGGTGGCAAGCGCGTTGAGAACGTTGAAGACGTTCTTGAGGTTGGCCAGAAGCTTCAGGTCGAAATCACCAAGATCGATGACCGTGGCAAGCTATCGCTTGCTCCAGTTGTTGAGGGTGAAGAGGGTGCTGCTGCAGCCTCAGACTCTGACGAAGAGTAAATAACGCAATAGAAAGTTCTGGTTTTACTGTGAGTGATTACCAATTTCCACTTGACCAGAGCGAACTCTCGTTCACCGCTTCGGGAGGCAGTTCGATTCGTCGATCTGTCCTTCCGAGCGGTGTTCGCGTTTTAACCGAGAACATGCAGAGCGCACAGAGCGCATCCGTGTCGTTCTCGGTGGCTGTCGGCTCACGTGACGAGACTGACGGGCACCACGGTTCGACCCACTTCCTTGAGCACTTGCTGTTCAAAGGCACCAAGAAGCGCACCGCGCTAGATATCGCCATCGAGTTCGACAAGATCGGTGGCTCTTCAAATGCCTCAACCGGCAAAGAGCACACCGGCTATTACGCACGTGTGCAAGACACCGCGCTGCCGGTAGCCGTCGATGTAATCGCCGACATGCTGACTTCTTCGCTTATCGACCCGGTTGAATTCGAGAACGAGCGCACCGTCATCCTTGAAGAGTTGGCGATGAACGACGACGACCCTGAGGACGTTGCCCACGAAGCATTCTGCGAGGCTGTGCTCGGTGAGCACGCACTCGGCCGCCCAATTGGCGGAACCCCGGAGACCATCAAGGCCGTCACGCGTGACGCGGTCTGGGAGTACTACAAGAACAACTATCGACCTCAAGACTTGGTCGTTGCAGCTGCCGGTGGGGTAAACCACGATGCGCTTATTCAGCAGGTTGAACAGGCTCTGGGGGAGGCCGGCTGGGATCTGTCGATCAAGGCTGCCCCTGTTCCACGTCGCGTTTTGGCTCAATCTGAAGTCAAGCGCGGCACCGCTCTCAAGGTAATCAATCGACCTACTCAACAGGCAAACGTCCTGGTTGGCGTTCAGGGATTGATTGCAAACGACCCACGCCGATTCGCCATGGGCATCTTGAACACCGTTCTTGGTGGAGGCATGAGCTCGCGTCTCTTCCAGGAGATTCGCGAGAAGCGTGGCCTTGCCTACTCTGTCTATTCGTTCAACCAGGGCTACTCTGATGGCGCATTCTTCGGCTTGTATGCCGGTTGCTCGCCGCAGAAAACTCAAGAAGTCACCCGACTGATGATTGAAGAACTAGACAAGGTTGCCAACGACGGCATCACCCAGGCAGAGTTTGATCTTGCCATCGGCAACATCTCTGGCTCGCTAGCACTCAAATTTGAGAGCACGCAGGCTCGAATGAGTCGTTTGGTTAGTAGCGAGGTCGTTACCGGTGAATTTGTGGACCTAGATGACTCGCTTGCTCTTTTCAAGGCCGTAACTTTGGCCGACATCCAAGGGTTGGCCGCGGATATTGCTCGTCGCGAGCGATCGATTGTTGCCGTCGGTGACCTCAAAGAAAAAATCTTTGACGAGTTTCTGTAAGTTTGACCTATGACTATCAAAGTAGCCGTTGTCGGCGCCACCGGACGCATGGGCAAGCTTGCCCTGGACATCATCCATGGTTCACAGCACCTATCGCTGCACGCCGCCCTTGATTCAAAGAGCGAGCTAAGCCAAGTAATCGGTGCCGATGTGGTCTTTGAAGTGACTCGCCTCGAGGTTTCCGAGAAGGTAGTCGACTACTGCATCGCGAATGGTCTAAAGGTGGTCGTTGGCACGAGCGGTTGGTCTGCGAACAAGCTGGCTGCACTCGAGCACAAACTGGCTGCAAGCCCTACTGCTGCGGTAGTGGTCATCCCTAACTTCTCAATCGGTTCTATGTTGGCTAGCTCTTTCGCAGCCCAGGCCGCTAAATTCTTCGATTCCATCGAAATTGTCGAGGCTCATCACGCCGGCAAGATCGACTCACCTTCTGGCACCGCGGTTCGCACCGCCGAGATGATTGCAGAAGCACGCGCTGGTCTGACCCAGCCATTGATTCCTGGCGTCGGTCAAACTGCCCGCGGTGAAGTGGTTGCCGGTGTGCCAATCCATAGCCTTCGCCTGGCCGGCGTCTCGGCAAAGCAAGACGTTCACTTCGGTGGCAACAGCGAGGTTCTCACAATCAGCCACGAGGTCAGTTCGGTGGCTTCATACGGGCACGGCATTCAGTTGTCACTTCGTGTTGCAGCCGCCTCTCAGGGGCTCATCCTTGGTCTTCAGGCCGTTGTCGACGCTTCGGCTAGCCACGCCTAACTCGCCCTGCCATGAATAAAGCAAAAGCTGGTGCGTTCCTGCTCGGAGCCATCACCCTGATCTATTTGTTCTTGATGACGAATCAGGCAATCACCCTGATTCAGTTGGACGCTCCAATCGCAAAAGTCATGGGCGTTGCCCTGTTTGGCTTGCCTGCGGTTGGCGTCTGGGCAATCATCCGTGAACTGAGGTTTGGATTGCAGGTCGAGTCACTCTCGAAGCGAATCCGTGAAGAGGGCGCTTGGCCGAGTTTTGATCTAGAGCTTCGTCCGAGCGGGCGCCCGGTCAGGGCTTCTGCGCAACAGGTGTTCACCGAATACGCAGCTCTAGCCGAAAAGAACCCGGATGACTGGCACAGTTGGTTCAATCTTTCGCTTGCCTATGACGCCGCCGGAGACAGTCGCCGAGCTCGTGCAGCGATGAGAACCGCGGTGCGTCAACAAGCGGCTAGCCAGTCGTCATAAAACGTCTTGATTCAGCCGCACTATTCGGGATTGAATAACCTCTAAACATGACCCTTCAAATCGGTATTGTCTTAGCCCTTGTGGCTTTCGCTACCGTTGCCGGTTTGATCTGGAAAGCGCGCACCGGAACCGCCAAGAAAGTCAAAGCCGGCTTGGTCATCGACCTCGCTGAAATAGCGGCGATCAAGGATGGCAAACCGGTTACCTCGTTCGGTGAGCGCGTCACGTTCCTTCAGTTTTCATCTGAAGTTTGCAGCCAATGCGCACAAACCGCACGCCTGTTTCACGAGCTTGAAGCCCAGCATGACGACATTTTGCACATCGAAGTAGACATCACCAACCGCCTAGATTTGGCGAATAAGTTCAACATTTTGCAAACCCCAACCACGCTTGTCCTCGACAAGAATGGCGTCGTGACTTCGCGTATCGGCGGAGCCGCAAAACCTCAAACCATCCAAGACGAACTAGGAAGCTTTCACATCTAATGAGCGCAACCACAGCCACCAAGACCCCAGCAGGCATCGACCCACGCGGGCCACGTTTCGGCGCAGCAATCACTTCGGTGCTGCTGCTCATCACTGTTTTTCTTGCTCTGGATGCAGCTACCGCAGCCAGCGCATACCTGCTCTTGGCAGTAATCACTGCACTGTTTGCCGTTGGAGCAATCTTCGGCAACTCGAAGCACCCATACGGGTTGATCTTCAAGAAGTTTGTTCGCCCTGGTTTGGCTGCTCCAAAGGAACTTGAGGACCCTCGTCCGCCGCAGTTCGCACAGTTGATCGGTTTTATCGTCGCAGCTACCGGGCTCGTGCTCGGTGCTTTGAGCGTGCCTTACGGCGTGGCCGGTGCAGCCGCAGCAGCTTTCGTGGCAGCATTCCTAAACGCAGCATTTGCGTTCTGCCTCGGATGCCAGATCTACGTTGGTCTGCAGCGAATCGGTCTAATCAAGAAGCACTAGTTGGCACTTGTTTGGCATTAGGCTAGACGCGTGTCAGACATCATTTTTCGTAGCGACGTAACCGTCGAACTTGTTCGTTCAAGCGCATCCGACTCAGACGTTCTGTTTGCAGCCCGCGTTTCAACTCAGGGTGAACAGACTCTCGAGTCTGCCGCAGCACACACCGATGCCTCAGAGGATGAGAAGCGCAGCAAGGGCCTCATCAACTACCTGATGCGCGACCGTCACGGTTCGCCATTCGAGCACAACTCGATGACCTTCTACGTCCAGGCGCCAATCTTCGTGTTCCGCGAGTTCCAGCGTCACCGCATCGCAAGCTACAACGAAGAATCAGGTCGTTACAAGGAGCTTTCGCCGGTTTTCTACGTGCCTGGTCCAGACCGCAACCTTATTCAGGTTGGCAAGACCGGAGCCTACGAGTTTTTGCCAGGTTCAGCCGAGCAGATCGCTTTGGTTGAGCAGGAGTCGCGCACGTCGTCAAAGCAGGCCTACGAGTCATACCAGCGCATGCTTGAAGCGGGTG
>WLGA01000110.1 GCA_009703445.1 Actinomycetota bacterium
TCGGCGAACCACTTGCCGTTCACATGCTGGAACAGGTCATCCTGTGGTCGAACGGATGGGTTGAGATCGTTGGCGTCGATGCCTGGCTTCATGCTCATTCCTTTATCCTAAATCGCCCTGCCGACATAAATGGCTGCTGGTTTAGAATGAGATTGTGGACCTACAAAAAATCATCTTGTATTACGGCTTTGCCCCAGTGGCAGACCCGGTTGCTCTCAAGCTATGGCAGAAGACTCTGTGCGATTCGCTTGGCCTAAAGGGTCGCATCATCGTGTCTGAACACGGCATTAACGGCACCCTCGGTGGCGACATGACGGCGTTGAAGAAGTACGTTCGTCAGACCCGTGAATACCCAGGCTTCGGCAAGATCGATTTCAAGTGGTCAGATGGCACCGGCAACGACTTCCCGCGTCTTTCGGTCAAGAACCGCCCAGAGCTAGTTGCTTTCAAGGCCCCGGATGAAGTCAAGGTCGACAAGTCTGGCGTCACCAACGGCGGCAAGCACCTGAAGCCAGCCCAGGTAAACAAGCTCGTTGAAGAGCGTGGCGACGACGTTGTGTTCTTCGATGGCCGCAACGCCTTCGAGGCAAAGATCGGCAAGTTCAAGAACGCCATCGTGCCTGACGTTGAAACTTCACACGACTTTATTGCCGAACTCGAGTCAGGCAAGTATGACCACATCAAGGACAAGCCAATCGTCACCTATTGCACCGGTGGCATCCGTTGCGAGATTTTGTCCGCCGTGATGATCAAGCGCGGCTTCAAAGAGGTCTACCAAATCGATGGCGGCATCGTTCGCTATGGCGAAACCTTCAAGGACAAGGGCCTTTGGGAAGGCTCGCTCTACATCTTTGATGACCGCATGGTTCAAGACTTCAGCGATGAGGCAGCGGTGATTGGTGAGTGTGAAAACTGCGCCGGCCCAACCAACTCTTTCCGCAACTGCGCGAACGTTGGCTGCAAGGATCTCGTGCTGCTCTGCGACACCTGCTATGCAGACCCATCACACTCTGAGCACAAGTCAACTCACACTCGCGGAAAGCGCCACGCCGAACAGGTTGGCTAACGCGACACGGGTCGCTTCAGGTGCTGGGGTAAACCCCTAATTTAGACCGGTCTGTAGTCCGGTTTTTGGTTTCATAGAACTTATGACTAGTTCAAATACCTTCAAAAAGCTTTTATCTATCGGCGCTGCAATGCTGCTTGCCGTCGGAGGATCACTAACCTCTGCAACCTCAGCTTCTGCAGCGGCCGCAACGACTGCCCCGGTGGTTTCGTCACCTGCGCTCGTGGGTAATACGGTTTCGGCCACCCCTGGCGTTTGGCCTTCAGGCACTGCAACCGGAAAATGGTACGTGTGCGATAGCTACAGCTCAACCGCCGTAGCAACCTCTGTTCCTGGTCAGTGCAACGAGCTTTACACCAGCAGTTCAAACACTGCACCAATCACTACATCTACGCTGACAATCCCATCAATCTCCTACTGCGTGACGATTTGTACCTCGTTCGGTAATTCATCTACTGCTTTCACACTTCGATGGATTGAAGTGAATGGTTCAGATATCTCAGCCTCAGCTGCGGTACCAATCCGAGAAGGACGCAGCCTGTCACTTCAGAACCCGACGGTGGGCGCAACATCAGTAACCCTAGGTGTTAGCAACGGATGCAACTTTGCATCTTCGAGCCTTTCGGCTTTTTCTGACTTCACGCTGATTGTTGGCGGAACTGCAAAAACCATCTCGAGCGTTACCACGACAAGCAGCAATGTGGTGCTCAACTTCTCCGGTGCAGTTACCAGCGGGCAGACTATCTCTGTCAGCTACACCAAGTCGATTGATCCCGAAATCAGTTGTGGACCAACCTCCTTTATTCGGAACACAACTTCTGCCTTGACCGGAACAGTTAGTTCTGGCGGCGGTGGCGGTGGCGGTGGCGGATACACAATGACCTCGCCAGCTTCGTACTCAATCACCAATAACGTTGCAACCGCGAACGACGGAGTTTGGTCAGGCGGCACACCTACCCGTTTCTGGGTCCTTTGTGACAACCCTCACAATACCCCGGCGACCAGCATCCACATGGACTGCTACCCGATGGCATTGACTCAGAACGGCTCAGACGAACGTGGAACCACTGTCAACTTGGCTGCGGACGTTTGGATGGGGTTTTCCGGAACCCGCACACTGGTTAGTTTCGCCAGCAAGTACTTCGGTTTGTATGTACAAAACATGGGAACCCAGTATGTGACAGCAACCACCGCTGGCCCAGCCCTTGCAGCTTCGGTCGCAGAACCGCTTCGCGCACTCGATGCACTTCGCGCCTTGAAGCCTCTACCGGCTGCAGTCCAGCCACTGGTTCCTGGGTTCTTGGCATTGAACAAGCCAATGGCTTCGCTCGGTGGCAAGGTTGCTCTTTCAGCTGGTGACTTCACCGGTTTGACTTCGGCAAAAATCGGCGACAAGGCCATTGACTTCTCTCTTGGAACCACCGGAAACATCTCTTTCACTGTTCCTCAGGGACAGGCCGGCAAGACTGCTGATCTTGTCTTGACCTTCACCACGGGCTCGATCATCCTCCAGGATGCAATCAAGTATGTTGCTCCGCTAGATGTTGCGAAGGTCGGTGTGCGACCGATTGCTATTGCAGCGGGCGCAAAGAAGATCACCGAGGAAGTAGCCGGTCAGATTCGTCAGGCTGCTTTTGCGAACGTGAAGAACGACACCATCCAGTGTGTTGCCTATTCGGCCAGCAACTCGGCTGCTGCGAAGGCAGCTGCTCAGTTGACCGCTGTTCAGGCCTGTGGCCTAGCGGTAAAGGCAAACCCAAGCCTGAAGGTAGTCGATGTAGAAGTCATCGTCGACAAGCTAAAGGCTCGCACCCAGGGCGTCGGCATCAAGGTCTACAAGGCCGACATCTAATAACTGATCAATGAAAAACTCCCTCCCGGTGACTCATTTCCGGGAGGGAGTTTTGTTTTTCGAAGGTGCCTAACTCAGAGAGAAGAGTTAGACGGTTGGTGCGGTTGGAGCAGCTGTTGGGGACCAGCCAGCTCCACCCTTAGGGCCGTGGCCTGGGCCACCTTTGCCGTGACCGCCCTTCCCCTTGCCGTCCTTGCCCGGCTTTTCGCCGGCTGGAAGGGTTGGGCGAGTGACGTTCGCGTCATAAGTTGCAGTCAAGGCCGCAAATGAGGTTGCGGTTGCAACGCCGGCAGAGTCAACCACGATGGTGACTAGGTCGGCGGTTGCATCGGTGCTAGAGGTGTAAACGGCGAGCTTGTATGTGCCTGCGGTCTTCGGGGCCTTGAACTCGAGGGTTCCGGTCACAGTGCCGTTAGCTAAAGCTGTCGCCTCGAAGTGAACTGGGCGGCCGCCGGTGGTTGGCTGGGTGGTCGGAGCAGTGGTGCTGTATTCGTAACCCATAAACAGCGCGCTGTGCTCGGCCGCCTCTAGATCGGTCACGGTGCTAGGCACGCCGGTGACGGTGGCAGCGAGAGTTGACAGTGCAACCGGCGGCTTTGCGCCGTGCTTGCCTCGAACATCGCTGGCATCCTTTGATGCCGAGAACGAAGACGAGTTGCCCTTCGGATGTGCCAGTGATGGAGCCGCAAACGCGGTACCTGCTAGAACAATCGCACCAGCCGCAATAGCGGTTAGCTTCAGTGCTTTCTTTTCCATGGTGTTTCCTTTCGTTGGATTGCGGATCCATAAATGAATCTAGAAAACTTGAAAACCAAAATGTGCAAAATTCAGGATGCTGTTAGCCTCTTGCCAGCCAATTCACAGCCAGCCGAACTGAGCCGCTGGGCTAACCCGAGTTGTCCGAATGCCCAGATAAACTAGGGCGAGGCAACAGGAAAAGGACAAATTGGGCTTTTTAGAGAACTTCGAGAAGGGCTTGGAGCGCATCGTCAATGGCGCTTTCAGCAAGACCTTCAAATCTGAA
>WLGA01000111.1 GCA_009703445.1 Actinomycetota bacterium
AGCCAATCTTCAATCCGTGCCCTGGAACGATTTTGCCTGTGTCGGGGGTGTCTAAGCCTGCGAGCATTCGAAGCATCGTGGTCTTTCCGGCACCGTTCATACCGATGATGACGACTTTTGAGCCCTTATCGATGGCAAGGTCTACCGCGGTAAAAATCTCGAGGGAACCATAGCTCTTGCTCAGATTCTCGGCCATCAAAGGCGTGCGACCGCATGGAGCCGGGTCTGGGAACTTAATCTTTGCGACGCGGTCGACTTCGCGAACGTCATCCAAGCCAGAAAGCAAACTCTCGGCACGACGAACCATCTGCTTAGCCGCGACTGCCTTCGAGGCCTTTGCGCCGAACTTGGCCGCCTGAATCTGAAGTGTCGTCGCCTTTTTCTCGGCGATGGCGCGATCGCGCTTGCGACGCTCCTCGTCGGTCTCGCGAGCCTTTTGGTATTGGCGCCAACCCATGTTGTAGATATCGATTACACAGCGCATCGCGTCAAGATAGAACACGCGGTTAACGGTCTCTTCGACTAGGTCCACGTCGTGGCTGATAACAATCAACCCGCCCTGATAACCCTTAAGGAACTCACGCAACCACACCACTGAATCGGCATCCAAGTGGTTTGTCGGCTCATCGAGAATCATGGTCTCGGCGTTTGAGAACAGAATGCGAGCCAACTCGATGCGACGACGCTGACCACCAGAAAGGGTCTTCAACGGCTGGTCAAGGATGTGGTCTTTGAGGTTGAGGTTGCTCGCAATGGTTGCGGCTTCGGCCTCCGCGGCGTATCCGCCGGCTGCCTGGAAACGCTCTTCTAGCTCCGAATAGCGATTCATCGCACGTTCGTAGATAGCTTCTTCGACACTCCCCATGTCTTCGGTGCACTGAGCCATTTCGGCAGCAATGTCACCCAGGCCGCGGGCATTCAAGATTCGGGTGCGGGCTAGCTCTTCAGGGTCTCCACTGCGCGGATCCTGCGGCAGGTAGCCAATCTCTCCCCCGCGGTCGACAAAACCCTTGGATGGCTGGCCATCGCCAGCGAGAATCTTGGTGAGAGTGGTCTTGCCGGCTCCGTTTCGACCAACGAGGCCGACCTTGTCGCCCTTGTCCACCCGAAAGTTCACTTCAGACATCAGCACGCGTGCACCAATGCGGATCTCGAGATCGCGCACGCTAATCATGTATGTCTCCGTAGGGGGTGTTGTGCTCAGGCATTAGCCTGGCCGGCAAAAACCCTAGTCTACCGCTTGATTAGATAGAGAAACCGATGGCGCGCATTTGCTCGCGACCATCTTCGGTGATCTTCTCTGGTCCCCATGGCGGCATCCAGACCCAATTGATGCGGAATGCATCTACGACGCCGTCAAGCGCTTCGGCAGTCTGCTCCTCTAGAACATCGGTCAGCGGGCAGCCGGCCGAGGTCAGGGTCATGTTGATCAGCAAGCTGTCGTCTTCGGCCTTATTCAGACCGTAAATCAACCCTAAGTCGACAATGTTTACGCCGATTTCCGGGTCGATTACATCCTTGAGCGCCTCGATGACCTCGTCATACTTGGTTGGCTCTAGTTCTAGTTCAGACAAGGATTAAGCCTTTACGTAACGGTCGTAGCCCTCGGCCTCAAGGCGGTCGGCTAGCTCTGGCCCACCCTGCTCGGCGATCTTGCCGGCAACGAATACGTGAACGAAGTCTGGCTTGATGTACTTGAGGATGCGGGTGTAGTGAGTGATTAGCAACAGGCCGAAGTCGTTGGCTTCCTTCGCGCGGTTTACGCCCTCAGAAACTACCTTCAGTGCGTCTACGTCAAGACCTGAGTCGGTCTCGTCAAGCACGGCAAACTTAGGCTTCAGCAGTTCGAGCTGAAGAATCTCGTGACGCTTCTTCTCTCCACCCGAGAAGCCTTCGTTAACGTTGCGCTCGGTGAAGGTGCTGTCCATCTTCAAAGCGTCCATGGCCCCACGGACGTCCTTGATCCAGGTGCGAAGCGCTGGTGCTTCACCGGCAATTGCAGTCTTCGCGGTGCGCAGGAAGTTCGAAACAGATACGCCTGGAATCTCAACCGGGTACTGCATAGCTAGGAAGAGGCCGGCTCGAGCGCGCTCGTCAACCGACATCTCGAGCACGTCTTCGCCATCTAGAAGGATTTCACCCTCGGTGACGGTGTACTTCGGGTGACCGGCGATTGTGTAGGCGAGAGTTGACTTGCCTGAACCGTTAGGGCCCATGATCGCGTGTGATTCACCGCTGCGGATGGTCAGGTCAACACCCTTGAGAATTTCCTTGGTGCCCTGCTCGGTCTCGACGGTAACGTGGAGGTTCTTGATCTGAAGAATTGCCATGATTTGCTCGTTTTCTTTAGTGAAAGTCTTGGATTATTCGGCGTCGATTTCGAGGAAGATGTCACCGTTGTCGATGATTACCTCGTACTTAGCCACAGGTTCGTAGGCTGGCAGGGTTAGCGCCTCGCCGGTCTCTAGCGAGAACTTAGCGCCGTGCGCCCAGCACTCGATGGTCTCGTTGTCGACAAAGCCTTCGCTCAGTGAAATTTCACCGTGTGAGCACTTGTCATCAAGCGCATAAACCTTGTCGGCCTTCGTGCGAACGATCGCAATGGCATCTTCACCGATTTTCACTCGGATGGCTTTGCCTAGCTTGATGTCTTCAACGGCACAGATGCGGACTGCCATTATGAGCCGCTCCTTTCGAGTTCGGCTTCGATCGATGCGGAAAGGCGGTTTTCGATTTCCTCGTTGCCAATTTTCTGGATGATTTCGTTCAAGAAGCCTCGAACCACAAGGCGACGAGCCTCGCGTTCGTTGATTCCACGAGCCTGTAAATAGAAGAGTTGTTCGTCATCGAAGCGACCGCTGGCGCTGGCGTGGCCGGCTCCCTCGATCTTTCCGGTTTCGATCTCTAGGTTTGGCACAGAGTCTGCGCGCGCACCATCGGTCAACAGCAAGTTGCGGTTCAACTCGTAGGTGTCGGTGCCCTCGGCCGCCATGCGGATAAGAACGTCGCCAACCCAAACGGTGTGTGCCTTATCGCCCTGAAGCGCTCCCTTATAGGTCACGCGTGACTTGCAGTTAGGCACTGCGTGGTCAACGTACAAGCGGTTCTCGATGTACTGACCGGCGTCGGCAAAGTACATGCCCAAAAGCTCGACATCGCCACCGGTTGCGGTGAATTCGGCTGAAGTCGAAACGCGAAGAGTCTTACCTCCGAGGCTAACCACCATGTGGCGAAGCTTCGAGTTGCGGCCCAACTTCGCGAACTGTGCCGAGTTGTGCACGGCCTCGGTGTCCCAGTCTTGAATCGAAATAACGGTGATTTCGGCTTCGTCACCAACGATGATTTCTACGTTTTCACCGAGCACCGCGGCACCCTTGTGGTCAAGGATGACGGTTCCGCGCGAAAACGGCTTTGCGTCGATGATGACGTGAAGAGCGCTCGGTGTTGTGGTCTCTGAGTTGATGCCAATCTGAACTTCGCAGTCAGGCTTAGCGTCACCTGGGATGGTAACCAGGTAGGCCTGCTCGGCCGAACCCCAGGCTGCGGCACTTGGGCGGTCTTCAGGCAAGCCTGCTCCCCCAAATGCTGGGTGGTCTGAGCCAACCCAAGCCGTGGTTACGCCCTCGGGGTGCTTGATCGAGATGTCACCGATGTATTCATCCAGCTCGTCTGCATCTAGGCCGGCTAGGCGCTCGCTGGTGATGTAGCGGTACTGCTCTTCGACGCGGCTAACTGGGCCGAAGTCAGCAACATTTGCCGAACGCAAACGTGCACTGCGGATCTGGATTGGCACGCCCGCGCCATGACTGTGTTCTGCCATTCCGTGCTGTGCCGGAACGGTTGTGTTTGAGGTTGTCACTAGCCGACAGCCCCTTCCATCTGCATTTCGATGAGCTTGTTCAGCTCAAGTGCGTATTCC
>WLGA01000112.1 GCA_009703445.1 Actinomycetota bacterium
ACCAAGTTCTGAGCCTTGTTTTCAACGAGCGAGAAAGCGGCAGCATCCCAGAATGCGGTAGACCCTCCGTTGCCCAGCACGATTTCGTAGCCGGCAGGGTTGTGGAACAAGTCCATCAAGCCCTCTTGGACGCGCTTGACCAGGTTCTTGACCGGTGCTTGGCGGTGCGAAGTGCCCATAAGGCGAGCGCCCTCGACGCCGAATGCGGCAATCTGTTCTTGGCGAACTCGTGAAGGGCCGCAACCAAAGCGACCGTCAACTGGCAATAACTCGGCTGGGATGATGATTTCAGGCATGAGCCAAGTTTACCTGACCGCTAAGCAGGCTCGGTCGCGGTAATCTGTTTACAAATAACTGGAACGGAGGCCATTGTGACCGATCTCATCGACACCACAGAAATGTACCTTCGCACCATCCTTGAGCTTGAAGAAGAGGGCCAAGTGCCCATGCGAGCTCGCATCGCTGAGCGTCTCGACCAGTCAGGCCCAACGGTTTCGCAGACCGTCGCACGCATGGAGCGCGATGGCTTAGTAGTGGTTAGCGGCGACCGCCACCTCGAACTCACCAAACTTGGCCGCCACGAAGCGATCTCGGTAATGCGGAAGCACCGCATCGCCGAGCGCTTGCTAGCCGACATCATCGGCCTCGAATGGGAGCTAGTTCACGAGGAAGCCTGTCGCTGGGAACACGTGATGAGCGAAACCGTTGAGCGCAAGATTTTGTCGATGCTCGACACCCCGGATGTCTCGCCTTACGGAAACCCGATTCCCGGCTTAGAGGAACTCGGTTTCCAGACCAACGCCAACTTCAAGGATGGGGTTGTTTCAATCCTTGATTTGCCAAAAGCGATTGCCGAGCAGAGTACCTTTGTGCTCAAGCGAATCGGTGAGCCCGCCCAGCTCGACGTCGAGTTCTTATCGCAGTTGCGAGGGCTCGACCTATTGCCGGGTGCGAAAATTCAACTCGAGTTCCGAGACCGAGGGGTCTTGGTCTTGCCAGCTGGTCAAAAGGATGGTTTAGAGCTAACCAACGACCTGGCGATGCACCTATTTGTAGAGTCTTAGAACGCCACCTAAGCCCCCTGTCAGAGAACTTTCAGGCAGGTTCGGGTAAACTTTAGGTCTGCACAAAATAAACCCTGGAGGTTTAGTCTTGGCAAACAAAGCCACCGGTAGACACCGCGCAGATGTTGAAATCAACGTCCTCGAATCATTCGAGTTGCGCAGCCGTCGATCGATTCGCGAATCGGAGAGGGCTCGTTTGTCGCGCCTTGCTCGCAAGGAAGCGAAGAAGCTGGCCAAGTTGCAGGCCGCCGAGCGAGCCGCAAACCCTGAACGCGCCCAGGCCGTTTCGGCTGGAAGATACCTGGTTCGTGCTCAGCGAAAGATCAAGTTCTACCAGCGTCGTGGTTTTCGCAACAGCGTAAACATGGCCGTGGCATCCGGTCTTTTTGCCACTTTTGCCTTGCCTGCATATGCATACAGCCCAGAAGATGCTGCGATGTCTCGCTTTAGCACCACTGATGCACAGGCGGTTGCCTCAGCTGCTGACACTCAGAACCTAACTGTGGCCGCGGTGAACACCGTGAAGTATGCCCGAGGAAGCTATGAGTCGGCGAATGCGAATGAAATCGCACGTCAAGAAACCCTGAATGCCTATCGCACCTATTCCGGGCCGACTGCTGCTGACTATGTCTTGAACCCGCCATACAGCAAGCTAGATGGCGCGACCATCCTGAAGGTGGCCGCAAGTTACGTCGGCACCCCATACGTGTTTGGTGGAGAAACACCTCGCGGTTTCGACTGTTCAGGCTACGTTGCCTTCGTCTTTGCGCAGTTTGGTATTGCCCTCCCGCACTCTGTGCATGGCCAGAACCGCATGGGCATCTTGATCAAGCCTGAAGACGCGGTTCCCGGTGACCTAGTAATCATGGATGACCTCGGTCACGACGGAATCTACGCCGGTAACGGAAACTTCTATCACGCACCTCGCCCTGGTGACTATGTGAAGCTTGCCCCGATTTACACCAGCCGAATCCACTTCGTTCGCCTCGGCACCAACTAGTGCCAGTTGCCAGGTTTGATAACACTTGGCTAAATTTTCGTAAAACACGCGCCACGGCTGCGTCGAATTCTCAAACCCGGTCATAATCTGTTGCTAATAACAACCGAGCAATTGGATTGGAGTTTGAGATGCGCCTAAAGTGCCCTTGTCAATCTCTACGTCCGGCTCAACAACAACTTGATAGCTAATCGCGTCGCCAGCAATGGCGGCGCGTTTTTTATTTGAGAGGGATTTGATGCGAACGTTAGTTCTCAACGCTGGCTATGAGCCGCTTGCGGTGGTGTCTTTCAAACGAGCGTTGATTCTGGTCCTGAACAACAAGGCAACCATCCTGGCCGGAGCTCCAGAGGCTACTGTGCACTCGGCCCGCGAAGAGTACGAACTGCCATCGGTGATCCTGCTATCCAGGTATGTTCGCATCCCGGGCAGTCGCAACGTTCCGGTTTCGCGTCGAGGTGTGCTTCGCCGGGATGGCAACAGTTGCGCCTATTGCTCAAGACCGGCAAACACCATCGATCACGTCCAACCGCGCTCGAAGGGCGGTCGAGACACCTGGGAGAACTTGGTGGCTTGTTGTTTCGCTTGCAACAACCGCAAGGGCGACAAGACCTTGGAAGAAATGGGCTGGAAGCTCAGAGTGAAACCTCGGATGCCTAGCGGCTCGGTATGGAGTGTTCGCGGAGCCGAGCGCCTCGAGCCTGACTGGAACCAATACCTGCAAGCCGCCTAGGGATACGCTCGCTACCCGTGCCCCCGAGAAGAATCGAACTTCCGCACATGGTTTAGGAAACCACTGCTCTATCCACTGAGCTACGAAGGCGTGACTTCCAAATATACGCTGATTAGCAGCCGGCTCTAGGGCAAGCCTAAGTCGAATGTGAATGACAAAAAGTTAGTGTTTAAACATGGTTGAACAAGTAGATTCTGGCGAAGGTGTTTCTCGCTCTCAGTGGGACGCTTGGCAGGAAGAGATTGCCGCGATTGGCATCACGAACCCGCTAACCAACTTCGAAACCAGTAACTTTGGCCAAATTGATCTTGAGCGCAGCCATCCGGGCGGCTTTTCGCAGTTCGTAACGGGTCGCGCAACTCTCTTGTCGAACCTGGTTCGCGACCCGCTGGCCTATTCCCGAGCCTTAGCAGCTGCTCGTCGAATAAATGCAAAGGCAGAACGACTCAGCAATCACTTCGGCATCCAGACACTTTTCCTCGTTGGTGGGCTTGCCGATTTCGAGGGTGATGGCTTCGACCTAAAAATGCCGATCTTGATGTGGCCGCTTTCCCTGGAAAAACGAGGGGATGACTATGAACTACAAAAATCAGGCCTTCCAACGGTAAACCCGGCATTCGTCGACGCTCTAGAGGTTTGCTACGGCATCAAGTTAAACGAGTCTGAACTTTTGTCACGTCAGAACGAAAGTTCCGACCTAGTGCCGGTAACGGTGCTGAACTACCTTGCGAATCTAACCGGCGAGAAAGCGAAGCTCGACCTCAAGCGCATCCTGGTTATCGGTAACTTCTCAACCGCGCCGACTGAACTGCTACGTGACTTCGAACGCAGCGAGACACCTCTGCTGCGCGAACTAACCGGCGAGCCAAAAGACGCACTGTCTGAAGTTGACGTCTCCGAAATGGTTTTGATTGCCGATGCGGATGCGACCCAGGTGCGCATCGCAGCTCGTGCTCTCGCCGGTCAGAGCTTTGCTGTCGAGACACTTCCAGGATGCGGTTACCTGCAAACGGTTTTGAACACCATCGGTGTCCTGGTGAATGCGGGTAAGAAGGTGTTGGTCGTTGCGCCGCGACGCCAAACCCTCAACGAATTGGCAGACCGACTATCGGCC
>WLGA01000113.1 GCA_009703445.1 Actinomycetota bacterium
CAAACCACCGTGGAGAAATCAAGCTTTTCTCACAGGTTGGCCTGGGTTCAACTTTCACTCTTCGTCTGCCGTTAGCCGACGCCAACATGAACAACGAAAACAAGGATGGAAATAATGACTAGAGTCCTCGTCGTCGAAGATGAGCAGTCGCTTCGCGAGCCGTTGGTTTACCTCCTGCAAAAAGAGGGCTACGACGTCATCGAGGCCGAGGATGGGTTGAAGGCTCTAAGCGCCTACGCCGAATTCGGCGCTGACATCATCCTTCTAGACCTAATGCTTCCTGGGATGAGCGGCAACGAGGTCTGCCGCAACATCCGCACCACATCTCAGGTGCCAATCATCATGCTTACCGCTAAAGACTCAGAAATCGACAAGGTTGTCGGTCTCGAAATAGGCGCTGATGACTATGTCACCAAGCCGTATTCGACCCGTGAGTTGCTGGCTCGTATGAAGGCAATCCTTCGCCGCAACATTGAGCCCGCCGCGCCAGTGAGCGGTTTGCTAACCGCTGGGCCGGTGCAGATGGATGTCGAGCGCCACATCGTCACGGTGAATGGCAACAAGGTTTCTATGCCGCTGAAAGAGTTCGAGCTACTCGAATTGCTGCTCGAGAACGTCAACCGCGTGCTAACCCGCGGGCAGATTATCGACCGCGTATGGGGTTCAAACTACTACGGTGACACCAAGACTCTAGATGTGCACATCAAGCGCATTCGTTCAAAGATCGAGGATGACCCAGCGCGACCGGTTCACTTGATGACCGTTCGCGGTCTCGGCTACAAGTTCGAGGTTTAGATCCAGGTTTCCGCCCAGACGTTTAGGCGGGATAACAAAAAAGACCACCCATTGGGTGGTCTTTTTCTTTGTGAGTCTTAGTGCGAGGCTTCGTCAGCAGGTACTTCTGCCGGAGCTTCGGTGACCTCAGGCATGCTTGCCCCTAGGCCCTTGAAAATCTCTGCGTACTCAGGCAGGGTTCCGTCCAGAACTGGCACGTTCATTGCCTGACCTGCTTCGCCGTCTGCGACCACGAATACGGTAACCAGTGCACCCGGCTTGCCGCCTAGGTCAAAGTCAAGTGCGGTCGCACCGTTGTAGCCGAAGTCGAGCTTCTGCGAAGGAAGAAGGGTGAAGAATGCTTCCTTCTTTTCGCTGCTCGTCGCATCGGTGTACTGAAGCTTGACGCTGGTCGAGGTTAGACCGCGGTTGACTAGAGAACCGATCAATGCGGCGTTGCCCTTGCCGTCGCTCAAGTAGATGAAGTTTCGTGCATCTACGTGCTTGAGAGTGACCTGGCTGCCATCGCTTGGGGTGTATTCAATTCGTGAAGCGATTGGGCTAACAAATGTGCAACCCGAGGTGCCTAGCATTAGAGATGCGGCGATGGTTACGGTTGCAATTTTGCGGATGTTCATTTTTCCTCCGGTGGCTAAATAGCCCCTCTAGTTTACCCCTTTATAAACACCCCAAAGTGTGGTAAAATGGTTGTTTCTGAAGGGAATTAGCCACATGAAGTTTGAAGTCGGCGAAACAGTCGTTTATCCCCACCACGGTGCAGCACAAATCATCGAGGTTGCCGACCGCACTCTTCGCGGTGAAACTCAAAAGTACTTGCAGCTAAAGGTTGCACAGGGCGAGCTGACCATTTGGGTTCCAGCTGCCAACGTCGAAATGGTCGGCGTTCGCGACGTAATCGACAAAAAGGGCGTTGAGCAGGTTTTCGGCGTTCTGCGTGCCGAGTTCACCGAAGAGCCAACCAACTGGTCACGTCGTTACAAGGCAAACCTTGAAAAGCTTGCTTCGGGTGACGTAGTCAAGGTTTCCGAGGTAGTTCGTGACCTATGGCGCCGCGACCAAGATCGCGGTCTTTCAGCCGGTGAAAAGCGCATGCTTGCAAAGGCTCGTCAGATTTTGGTTTCAGAGTTGGCTCTTGCTCGCAAGACCGACGAGGAGAAGGCATCAGCCGAACTCGACACCGTATTGGCTTCATAACCCAAACCCTCTAAGGCAGGTCTCATGACCAAGCGCGACATCGCGTTGGTAGTGGTTGCCGCGGGCCAAGGGCAGCGCTTAGGCGCAGGAAAACCAAAGGCATTCGTAGACCTATTCGGTCGACCGCTGCTAACCCACGCAATCGAATCAATCATTGCTTTGCCAGATCTGGCACAGCTGATTATTGCCGTACCCGATTCGCACCTAGTTGAGGCAGCCCAAATTGGCGCAGAGCTCATCGGTGACTTGCCGATCAAGTTCGAGGTTGTCCTTGGTGGAGAAACCAGACAAGCCTCAATCACCAATGCCTTGGCCGAGCTGAGTGGCGAATCACAAATTGTTCTGGTTCACGATGCTGCTCGGGCACTAGCCCCAACCTCGCTTTTCGCATCGGTAGCCGCTTCGGTTCGTACTACCGGCACTTCATCCTTGCCGGTTATGCGGGTGGTCGACACCATTAAGCGCATCGATGGTGAAACCATCCTGGAGACCGTGGATCGTGAAGTGTTGCGCTCTGCGCAGACTCCACAGGGTTTCGTCGCCGCCGACCTCCGCGCTGCCTATGCTGCAGCCGAGGCCGACTTCACGGATGATGCTGCGCTCATGCAGGCCGCCGGCCACCAGATTCTTGCTGTGGATGGCGATGAGCGCGCGTTCAAGATCACCACGCCAGCGGATTTAGCCGCTGCAGAACTGCGTTTCACTGGAAAACCGGCCGGTTTCCGGACCGGCATCGGCACCGACGTACACCGTTTCACCGAAGATGGGTCAAAGCCTCTTTACCTGGGCACGATCGTTTGGCCGGGGGAGCGCGGCCTTGATGGCCACAGTGACGGTGACGCCGTCAGCCACGCGATCGTCGACGCTTTGCTGGCCGCAGCTGGGTTGGGCGACATCGGCTCCAACTTTGGTGTAGACCGCCCTGAGTTCTCGGGAGCCAACGGCAAGGTCTTTCTTGAGGGTGCCCTTGAGTTGCTTTCAGAGGCTGGCTTCCGCGTCGAAAACGTATCGGTTCAAATCATCGGAAATCGACCGAAGGTGGCACCTCACCGTGCGGCCGTTGAAACCGCTTTGCAGGCCATACTTGGGGCACCTGTTTCGCTCGGGGCCACAACCACCGATGGTCTCGGATTCCTTGGAAATACCGAGGGCGTGGCCGCAGTTGCTACTGCCTTGCTAGCCAAATCCGAGGCTGCAACTAGTGCTGAAGGTAGGCTTGCACCGTGAGCCTAAGCCTGTTTGATTCACGCGCCCAAGCCGTGCGCGCCTTCGAACCTATCGTTGCCGGCAAGGTCGGAATCTATCTTTGCGGCCCAACCGTTCAGGGCTTGCCCCACGTCGGTCACCTCCGTTCTGCTCTGGTCTATGACCAGCTCCGCCGTTGGCTCACCGTGAACGGCTCTGACGTTACCCTGGTTCGCAACGTCACCGATATCGATGACAAGGTTCTCGAAAACGCCAAGCAGACCGGCGAGCAGTGGTGGGCGCTTGCCTACCGGTTCGAACTTGCCTTCAATCAGGCCTACGCTGCGCTTCAAATCGCACCGCCAACATACGAACCTCGCGCGACCGCAGCCATCCCTGAGATGCTTGATTTGATTGAGCGTTTGATTCCTGCCGGATACGCCTACCAAGCCGAGGATGGTTCGGCCGACGTCTACTTTGCAGCGTCAAAGTGGGGTAAGTATGGCGAGCTCACCAACCAGAAGATTGACGACATGGCTCCAGATGCCGACGTCGCACTGCGCGGCAAGCGCGACCCACGTGACTTTGCACTTTGGAAGGCGCACAAGGCCGGCGACGCTGCTTCGGCAGCTTGGAACACCCGGTTCGGTGCAGGTCGACCTGGCTGGCACATCGAATGCTCCGCGATGGCGACTAAGTACCTAGGTTCGCAGTTCGACATCCATGG
>WLGA01000114.1 GCA_009703445.1 Actinomycetota bacterium
ACGGAGATGTATAACAACTCCATAACGCCTAATCATCCCGCATTTAGCGAGTTAACGGCAAACTCAACTCGGCATTCTTAGCGTTTTCACAGCAATATCTGTCCGATCGGTCACAATGCCGTCGGCGCCAAGGGAAATCAGCCTGCGCATCTCATCAGCTTCGTTGATCGTCCAATAATGCAACTCGAGCCCAACGGCCTTGATCTGGCGAATGAAAGCGGGGGAGTCAAACCGAATTGGGCCCTTGCCGGTTGGAATTTGCAGAGCCTGCACCGGGCGCGCCAGAAGGCGAATCAACCAAGCAATCCGCAGGCTGGCAGCAAACCAGAGGCCGAGAACGCGCAGAGAACCAGCGGAACTCATCACAGGCCGATTGAAAAGGCGCAGCGCCTTCGCCCGGCGTCGGTCAGAAAAGCTCGAGACCAAAACCCGATTCTCGGCACCGAGTTCACGAATGACCTCGACCGCGGGAACCACAGCTCCCCAAACCTTCAAGTCAAGGTTGAACCTTGCCTCGGGAAGCGCAGTCAGTGCCTCACGCAAAGTCGGTATGTTTCCGCCGTCAATCAGCACCAAATCTAGAACTTCATCGATCAGCAATTCATCGATTTTGCGGGGGAGTCCGGCCACCCGGAGCAGGTCGTCGTCGTGGAAAAGCACCGGCACGCCATCCTTGGTGACTTGAATGTCACTTTCCAAGTGCGTGGCACCGAGCTCCAAAGCTGCGCGAAACGCTGGGATGGTGTTTTCGGCGACCCCTTGGGCCATAGCGAAACCGCGATGCGCAAAGATTCGGGGAAGGGCAGGGGAGAAGTACCCCTCTTGCTCTTGCGGCTCGTCCATGAAGCAAAACTACCGCCTGCCGGTTAACTTCGGGGAAACCAGATAGGTTTGCTGGCATGAACCTTGACATGATTCGCCGTTTGCTTCGCCTGAACATCGGTCTGCTGATATACGGATTAGCTCTGTCTATGGTTATCAACGCCAAGATTGGCGTTCCACCCTGGGATGTTTTTGCACAGGGCATTTCACTTCAGCTCAACACCAGCTATGGAGTGGCCAGCATCATCGTCAGCGTGATTGTGCTGCTTTTTTGGATTCCGCTCAAGGTAAAGCCGGGCATCGGCAGCATCATGAACGCCATTTTGATTGGTCTGTGGGCGGACTTTTGGTCCCAGTACCTCCCAAAAATGGACTCTTACTGGGGGAACCTCGCAATGTTCTTGCTCGGAACCTGCACTCTGGCCTTGGCAACCGGCCTTTACATCACTTCGAATCTGGGCTCCGGGCCGCGAGACGGGCTGATTCTTGGCTTAACCAAGCGCCTGGGCTGGAAGGTTTGGCAGGTCAGAACCTCAATCGAGGTCCTAGTGCTCTCGGTGGGCTGGCTCATGGGTGGCCAGGTGCGCGAAGGAACCCTGATTTTTGCGCTGACAATCGGCTACCTGATGCAGATTTCCTTGAGATTCTTCAAATACAAACCGGTGGCCACTAAGTAATGCAACCCGGCCAACACCGCGAAACCGCGAGAGTTCTGCTTACAAACAGGGCCGGCCAGTTCTTCCTATTACTTACGCACTTTGACCCCGAGGTTGGGCTGCCGCCACGCTGGATAACTCCCGGTGGCGGAATCGACGCTGGCGAAACTCCCATCCAGGCAGCTGTTAGAGAACTCTGGGAAGAAACCGGAATCTCCGTGTCACAGGAAGCCCTTGGAGAAAAAATTGGTGAAATTTCCGGTCGCTGGGATTGGGGCGACGGCCAAAATCACCACACGTACGTGGATCATTTCTACAAACTGCAAGTCGATGGTTTCGAGCTCGATGATTCCGGTTGGACAGAAGATGAACGCCGAGATGTTCTCGAATACCGCTGGTGGAACCTCGCCGAACTAAAAGCCACCCGTGAACAGGTAGGCCCACATGGTCTGGCTGATTTGATTAGCGACCACTTCCCGTCCTGACCCCCTAACGCCGATAATGAACATTATGTCAAGTAATGTTTAGAAGCCACTCCCGCCCGAAATGCATTGATTGTGTTTGTGCCTTAGAGCTGTGTGGCTGCGATCCATTCGGTGAGCTTCGCCTGGGCAGCTCCGGATTCCAAAGCATCGGTTACGCGCAAAATCGCGTCCTCAAATCGCAGGTCTAGGTTTACCTCGGCACGCGACGCATCCTTGGCAAGTTCGTATGCCACTACCCCGCCGGCGGCGTTCAAAATCACGATGTCGCGGATGGCGGCCAAGTTCCCACCGGTTTCCCCAGCAAACAGTCGGTTGGTGGTCTCGGCGTTTTCTTGAGCGTCTCCACCGAGTAGCTGGTCAATCGATGCACGCTTCAGACCGAATTTGCTTGGATCGAGGGTGAACTCACTTACCTCTCCCCCGGAAACCTGCCAAATCTGGCTGGTACCGGTTGTGGTCAGTTCATCCAGGCCATCTTCGCCTCTAAAAACAAGCGCAGTGCGACCACGTGCTGCCATTTCGGCAGCCATGAGTGGTGCCACGGATGCGTTTGCTACGCCGAGCGAAGTCGCGATTGGCTGCGCCGGGTTTGCCAGCGGGCCTAAGAAGTTGAACGTGGTTGGCACGCCCAGCTGTTTGCGAATTGGCGCTACGTGGCGCATCGCAGGGTGAAACACCGGCGCGAAAAAGAAAGTTATGCCGCATTCCTTGAAGATTTCGGCGACGCGAACCGGAGACAGGTCCAAACGAACACCCAGCACTTCAAGCATCTCGGATGAGCCGGTCTTGCCGGATGCCGAACGTGAACCGTGCTTCATTACCGGGATGCCCGCGCTTGCGGTCAAAATCGACGCCATGCTGGAGACGTTGACCGTGCCGTGGAGATCGCCGCCGGTTCCGACAATGTCTACCGCGTCAGGGCCAGTGCTGAGAATCACGGCGTTCTGCAGCATTATGTCGACCAGACCAGATAGCTCTGCCACGGTTTCGCCCTTGGCTCGCAGAGCCATCATGAATGCGCCAACCTGCGCTTCAGTTGCGTCACCGGACATAATTTCGCGCATGGCCCAGTTGGCCTCGACTCGTTCGAGGTCGTTCTTGAGCAGGAGTTTGCCGAGAATCGCGGGCCAGTTCAGTGCGCTAGTCATACCAATCAGTTTATTGCCCGAAATTGCTCAGAAAAACGGCGTTTTTTGAACGATTGGCGACCCCCGCGGGGTTAGGATTTAAGCATGTCTTCGACTACTTTGACGCAGCCTGCAATCAATCGCCCAAGTTCCACTTCGGTAGGAACAATCGTTTGGCTTGGCAGCGAGGTGATGTTCTTTGCGGCCCTGTTCGCAATGTACTTCAGCCTACGCGCCAACTCTCCAGAGATTTGGGCCCACGACACCGCGATTCTGAACGTACCGTTCGCACTCGTGAACACCCTGATCCTGGTGGCGTCATCGTTCACCGCACAGTTCGGTGTTTTCGCTGCCGAGCGTCTTCAGCCGCGCGCGACTGGCCTCTCCCCGGTCAAGTGGGGAATGGTTGAGTGGTTCTTCCTTAGCTACCTACTCGGCGCTGTCTTCGTCGCTGGTCAGGTTTGGGAGTACGCAACCCTGATTTCGGAAGGTGTCGCACTAGACGCGAACGCTTACGGCAGTGCCTTCTACATCACCACCGGTTTCCACGCACTTCACGTGACCGGCGGTCTAATCGCTTTCTTGATCATCATTGGCCGCACCTATGCAGCCAAGAAGTTTGGTCACTTCGAGGCAACCAGCGCGATTGTTGTGTCTTACTACTGGCACTTCGTCGATGTCGTCTGGATCGGCCTATTCCTAATCGTTTACGTACTGAAATAAAAAACGGAGAACTTGGTTATGGCTTTCATGAAGCGAAACGCTAGCGGTGCACGTCGTCACCCATTGGCGGCAATTCTTGTCATC
>WLGA01000115.1 GCA_009703445.1 Actinomycetota bacterium
CAACCCGCGCACCATCATGAAGGAGATTCGCTTCTTCAGATGCCACTTCGGTTCTAACTTTGAGATCTTCGAATACAAGTCGGCCGATGCCGATTGGCCAAAGCCGCAACCACGCAACAGCGACATCGGCGGCCACCACCTATGCTTTTATGTCGACGACCTGGATGCCGCGATTGCCTATCTAAAGGAGAACAACATCCGTGTTTTGGGCGAGCCAACTAAGAGCTCGAATGCCAGCCTCGGCCAAACCTGGGTATATTTCTTAAGTCCGTGGGGAATGCAGTTCGAACTTTGCACCTACCCAGATGGCAAGGCCTATGAGAAAGACGCGAAGGTAAAGTTGTGGCACCCAGCTCACCCAGCAGAGTAGCTGCAGTTCTTCGCGAAGAAATTCTGAACGGAACCCTGGCTCCCGGCGATCGCCTCAGCCAGGAAGACATTGCGGAACGATTTGGCGTCAGCCGCCAGCCGGTGCGCGATGCTCTTCGTCAACTAGAGGGCGACGGGCTCATCACAATGGTGGCCAATGCCGGCGCCTGGGTTTCCAAGCTTTCCGAAAGCGATTGTTACGAGGCATATCAGGTGCGCGAGCGCCTCGAGCCCTTGCTGCTGTCGCACAGCATTCCGAACCTCACCGCGGTTCAAATTCAGCGCTTGACCGAGCTGGTCGCAGAGATTGAAGAAGCCACTGACCTCGAGCAATTTCTTCGCCTAGACCGAGAGTTCCACCTGCTCTCGTATGCGGGTGCCGAACCAGGGATGCTTCGCGAGTTCGTCGAGCGCATTTGGAACACCACGCAGCACTATCGTCGTGCGTTCGCCAAGTTGAGCGGTTTCGCTACCTCCGATGTGACCCACATGGAGCACAAACTCATCCTGGATGGAATCGTTCGGCAAGATTCACCGCAGGCCGAAAAGGCGCTCGAGGGGCACATTCGTCGCACCCGCGTGACACTCGCCGAGCACAAAGAAATCTTTAGCTAGCCACCTGAATTTCGGAACCGCCGGTTCCAACCAGGTTTCCTCGAAGCAACTCAAGCTGTCGGCTCATCGCTGCTGGCAGGCGATCGCCGAACTTCGCAAAATAAGCCTCGGTTAGGTCAGCTTCTTGCGACCAAGCGGCGGTGTCGATCTTGAAGATTTCGCTGAGTTGTTCGGGTGAAATGGCCAAACCATCAACGTTTAGGTCGCCGAGGATCGGCAGGTTTCCGATTGCGGAAGCACCGGCCAACACCTCGTCATTCAGGCGGCGAGCAATCCACTCGATCACGCGCGCGTTCTCACCGAAGCCCGGCCAAAGGAACTTGCCGTTGGCGTCTTTTCTGAACCAGTTGACCTGGAAGATGCGAGGGCGATTCTCTTGCTTCAGACCTAGGCCAACGTTGAGCCAGTGCTGCCAGTAATCACCCATGTTGTAACCGCAGAACGGGAGCATCGCGAACGGGTCGCGCCGCAGGGCGCCAACGATGCCCTCGGCCGCAGCCGTCTGCTCGGATGAAATGGTCGCGCCCATGAACACGCCGTGCTCCCAGTCGCGTGACTCGACAACCAGTGGAACATTGGTTGCTCGTCGGCCGCCGAACAGGATGGCGTCTAGTGGAACACCTTCCGGTGAATCCCAAGCCGGGTCGATGGTCGGGCACTGAGACAGCGAGACCGTGAAGCGAGAGTTGGGGTGGGCGGCTGGTTTGCCCGATTCCGGATTCCATGCGTTGCCGGTCCAGTCGACAAGGTTCGCTGGTGCTTCGTCGGTCAGGCCCTCCCACCAGACATCGCCGTCCTCGGTGAGCGCGACGTTAGTGAACAGCGTGTTGGCCTTCATGGTCTCGACGGCAACGGGGTTGGTTTTGATTCCGGTGCCCGGCGCAACTCCAAAGAAGCCGGCTTCGGGGTTGATCGCGCGCAGGCGACCATCCGAGTCGGGGGCAATCCAGGCAATGTCATCGCCGATGGTCGACACTTGCCAACCCGGCAGGGTCGGGCGGAGCATGGCGAGGTTGGTTTTTCCGCAGGCCGACGGGAACGCAGCAGCGATGTTGAACGCCTTGCCCGCTGGCGAGGTGACCTTGACCAAGAGCATGTGCTCGGCCAGCCATCCTTGTTTGCGACCAAGCGCTGAACCGATTCGAAGCGACATGCACTTTTTTCCGAGCAGTGCGTTGCCGCCGTATCCCGACCCGTATGACCAAATCTCGCTGGTTTCAGGGAAGTGCGCGATGTACTTCTCGACGTTGCATGGCCACGTGGTGTCTGGTGAGGCAATGCCGTTTTCGTCGAACAGCGGCGCGCCAACCGAGTGCAGAGCGGGAACCCATTCGGCCCCGGCGGAGATGCGATCGAACACCTCGATGGAGACTCGAGTCATGATGTGCATGTTCAAAACCACGTATGGCGAGTCGGTGATCTCGATGCCGAAGCGAGCCTGGGGTGAGCTAATCGGACCCATTGAAAATGGCACCACATACATGGTGCGGCCGCGCATGCTGCCCTTGAATCGGCTGCGCAAGAGGTTCTTCATCCACTGCGGGTCGCGCCAGTTATTGGTTGGGCCGGCGTCTTCCTCGTGTGCGCTACAGATGAACGTCCGGTCTTCGACTCGAGCCACGTCGGCAGGGTCGGTTCGCGCCAAAAAGCTGTTCGGGCGCAGTTCTGGGTTCAGCCGGATGAGAGTTCCGCTGGACACCAGCAAATCCGTGAGCTGCTGCCATTCGGCGGCGGAGCCGTCGCACCAAATAATTTCACTTGGCTGGGTTAGTTTCGCCGTCTCGGCAACCCATTGTTGAACCGATAGAATAGTCATTGCCTAGGACCCCTTTGTCCGTGTCAATACAAGTGTTTAGTCTAGGTGAACAATAATAGCAATAAACGGCCAGGACTGCCTAGAATGTTAAACATAGGTGAACCAGTTCGAAGGAGAACTAAATGTCTATCACTGCTCAGGACGAAGCTCGAGTTCTCGCCAGCGTGCCCAAAGGCCTTTTGATTGATGGCGTTTGGCGTGATGCTTCAGACGGTGCGACCCTAGACGTGACCGATCCGGCAACCGGCGAAGTGATCGCAACTATCGCGAGTGCCAGTGCCGCCGATGGTCTTGCAGCTCTTGACGCCGCCGACCGCGCACAGGCCGCTTGGGCCAAGACCGCTCCGCGCTATCGCGCCGAACTACTTCGCTCAGCCTTCGACAAGGTAATCGAACTGGCCGATGACTTCGCCATCCTCATGTCCATCGAAATGGGCAAGCCGTTCGCCGAGGCCAAGGGCGAGGTGCTTTACGGCGCCGAGTTCTTGCGCTGGTTCAGCGAAGAGACCGCCCACCAGTCAGGTCGTTTTGCAACCGCGCCTGACGGCAAGATGCGCCTTATGGTTCAGAAGCGCCCAGTCGGCCCGAGCTTGTTCATCACCCCTTGGAACTTCCCGCTAGCAATGGCTACCCGCAAGATTGCGCCGGCGATTGCTGCCGGTTGCACCAGCGTGCTCAAGCCTGCTGCGCTAACCCCGCTCACTTCGCTGCTATTCGCGAAGATCCTTCAGGAAGTTGGCGTTCCAGCCGGAGTCATCAACGTGATTCCAACCGCATCTTCGGGTGCTGTCACTGGCCCAATCATCAAGGATGCGCGTCTGCGCAAGCTTTCATTCACCGGCTCGACCCCGGTTGGCCGTCGTCTGATTGCCGACTCAGCTGACCGCGTGCTTCGCGTATCCATGGAGCTTGGCGGAAACGCCCCGTTCTTGGTCTTCGAGGATGCCGACATCGACAAGGCCGTCAACGGTGCGCTGCTTGCCAAGCTTCGCAACATGGGCGAGGCCTGCACCGCGGCAAACCGCATGATCGTGCACGAAAGCGTTGC
>WLGA01000116.1 GCA_009703445.1 Actinomycetota bacterium
GAGCGTGATGACTCAAAGATTCGCGCCTTCCGCGACGATGTTCTAAATCACTTCGGCAACCCGCTTATCGATGTGCGTTCGGCTGTCGAGTACAGCGGTGAACGCACCCACATGCCTGATTACCCGGATGAAGGGGCCCTCCGTGGCGGCCACATCCCATCTGCAAAGTCGGTTCCATGGGCACGTGCCGCGGGTGAGCACGGCGTATTTAAGACCCGAGCCGAACTTGAGGCGATCTACTTGGATGAAATTGGCCTCAAGGCAGATGACGACGTCATTGCTTACTGCCGTATCGGTGAGCGCTCGAGCCACACCTGGTTCGTCTTGAACTATCTGCTTGGACTACCAGGCGTTCGTAACTACGACGGTTCTTGGACCGAATGGGGCAGCCTTGTCGGCGTTCCAATTGTCAAGGGCACCGAGCCTGGTTTGGCGCCGGTTCGTAAGTAATGTCTGGAACTGCCGAATCGATCGCCTCTCTCGAGGAAGATTTCAAAGCCCTTTCCGTTCGTGATCGACTCCTCTTGTTGTTGGAGTTCTCCGACAATCTTCCTGAGTTACCTTCGCGCTACTCGGATCACCCTGACTTGCTTGAAAGGGTCGAGGAGTGCCAATCTCCGGTTTACCTTTTCGTTGAAGTGGAGAATGCCGAAAAGGTGAACCTCTTCTTCAGCGCACCACCGGAAGCGCCGACGACGCGCGGCTTTGCCGGAGTTCTCCACGAAGCCTTGGATGGCCACTCGGTTGACGAGGTCCTCGCCGTAGATGAGGACTTCCCAAACCGCCTTGGATTATCGGAGGCCGTATCGCCTCTTCGTTTGAGTGGCATGCGAGCCATACTGCGCCGTATCAAGCGACAAGTCCGAGAGAAGCTCGTTTGACTCTTGTTCGCCTCTACCCGAGTGTTGAGTTCTATGACGGACTGACTGGCGATGAGCAATCCTGGGTGATTGCCAAGGATTTCGGCATTTGCAACGGCTGGCGGGTTAACTTTGCAATTGATTCGCGGGGTAATTCTTTCGGTGAAACCGGAAGCAGCGCGGATGTATCAACCGACTTAGACCGCCAACTTTTGGGCAAGCTGAGGTCGCTCTCCGATGTGATTGTCACCAGCGGAAAAACCGCTCGAACTGAGAAATACCGGAGTTCGAAACACGCTCCAATTGCAATATTCACGACTTCCGGTGAGTTGGATTCAGTTCCGGCAATCCAGGGAACCCAGTACTTCACGCCTTTGGTGCTTACACCGCAGTCACGCCTAGCTGAAGTCGAGGAATCTCTTTCGGATGTGGATGTCCGGATTCTTGCCTACCGCGTAACAGACGAAACAAGTTCCTGGCCGAACGCTATTGAAGATGTGATCCGGCATGAAGGGTACCAATCCCCCATCCTCGAATCGGGTCAGGAGACTCTGCGTGAGTTTGTCGCTAGCGGTGTCGTTTCCGAAATCTGTCTTACGATTTCGAGTTCAGGCACAAAAGGGGTTTCGGCACGCGATCTAACCGAGTCCAATCTCGAAAGGGTGTTCGGTAAGGATGATCATTTCACCCTTCGAAGCCTCTTCACGGATGGTCGGACAACCTTCTCCCGTTGGGCTCTCAACGGCGTGGCAGCACCGCAGCTCAGCGCCTAACTTATAGCCTTGAAGGCAATGGACATCACAATCTCCCCCGACGTATCGGCCGAATTTCAGGCAGCCGTCGACGCTATCCGAAGCGCCGAGGTTCGTGACGAAATTCACCTCAAGCAGATTGAAGAACCTGAGAAGTTGGCCACGCACGCAATCGCGTTTTCGGCTCACATCGTTGAAGAGTTGGCGACACCCGCTGATGCTGGCACAGGGCGATTCGTTCTGCTCTGGGAGCCTGAGATGCAAGAGGCTTGGGGTTCACGCTTCCGAGTGGTTTGTTTCGCGAAGTCTCCTCTCGAGACCAACATCGGTGCGGATGAACTCGGTTCAGACATCGCCTGGGCATGGTTGACTGACGCTTTGAGTAACCGTCACGCTGAATACTCAAACGCCGCTGGAACCGCCACTCGAATTATTTCGAGTGGTTATGGGTCGCTTGCGAGCCAGGCAGACCATGCTGAACTTGAGGTTCGCGCGTCCTGGTCGCCACAGTCTTTTGAGATTGGCCAGCACATTGAAGCCTGGCAAGACTTGGTTTGCATCATGTCTGGTTTCGCTCACTTGCCCCAAGGCGTCTCATCCATCGCTCCTCGAAACAACCGATGACCGAGAACCATAAGGAACAGCCAGCTCAAGAGCTTCCATTACTAGCCGCGCCAAGGGCAGAAGTTTTCCTAGTAGAGACAGTCGAAGAGCTTGAAGAAGCAGTCAGTACCCTCGCTGCTGGAACCGGACCATTTGCCGTTGACGCGGAACGAGCCAGCGGGTTCAAGTACTCACAGCGCGCGTATCTGATTCAGGTATACCGCGCTGGCTCACCCATCTATTTGATTGACCCTGCGGCAATTGCACCTACGGCGGACCCCGCGCCATTCGGGGAATTGGCGCGCGTCATGGAGACGGACGCCTGGATTTTGCATGCCGCCAGCCAGGACATTCCATGTCTTCGAGAACTTGGGCTGTTAGCTCCTGCACTCTATGACACCGAACTCGGCTCTCGAATCGCTGGCCTAGACCGCGTGGGCCTTGGAGCGGTTACCGAAGCACTCCTCGGCGTTCGACTGGCAAAAGAACACTCTGCGGTGGACTGGTCGACACGCCCACTCGCCAATGATTGGCTGAACTACGCGGCTCTAGACGTAGATGTTCTCTTTGAGCTTTGGGCTGCTGTTGAAGCAGTATTGGTGGAGAGAAACAAGCTCGAGTGGGCCAAGCAAGAATTCGCGGCCACGCTCGCTGCCCAGCCAAAGCCCGCAAAAGTGGATAAATGGCGCGGAATGACCGGCCTACACGAAGTCAAAGATTCCAAGAAGCTGGCGATCGCACGCGAACTCTGGACAGCACGAGAAGCCTTAGCCGTGAAGCTGGACGTTTCTCCTGGTCGACTAATCCCAGATTCATCGATCGTGAATGTGGTGAAAGAGACTCCTAAGGCCAAGCCTCAGCTCGCGGGGAACCGCTCTTTTGTCGGCCGCGCGAGCCGCAGCTACCTGGACACCTGGTGGAAGGCCATCGAAGATGGTGTGAATAGCCGCGATCTACCCGATTTGAAGATTGCTGCGGTGGGAATTCCTAACCATCGCATCTGGCCAACCCGATTCCCAGAGGCAGATAGAAGACTAAAAATCATCCGCCCTCTTATCGCTGAGTTAGCCGAGAAGCATGGTCTTCCGGTAGAGAATATCCTGACTCCTGACTACCTCAGGAACGTTTGCTTTGAGCCACCAAAATACGAGCTTGCCGCCGTTCAGGATGCTCTGAGAACTCTTGGCGCCCGTGAATGGCAGATTGAGCTGACCGGTCAGCTAATCGTTGACGGCTTGGTTGCTTCGCTAGTCGACGAGGATGCCTCAACCGACCTTGCGTGAGGGATTCGCGAGCCTACAACCTGGGCAACAATGTTTCTCGCAATTGCCTGTGCGGTCAGACCAGCATCCTCGAGAATTTCATTTCTCGTCGCGTGGTCGATAAATTCGTCTGGCAAACCAATCTCGGTTAGAGCCGTATCTACTTGAGCGTCTCGCAGGTCTTGACGCACTCGCGTTCCAATTCCGCCGACCTTGATTCCGTCTTCGATGGTGACCACGAGACGGTGCTCAGCTGACATCTCAACAACAGACTTAGGAACAGGGACCA
>WLGA01000117.1 GCA_009703445.1 Actinomycetota bacterium
ACCTAACCACGGATGCTGCCGACGCCGGCGCGCATGCCGACCTTGGATGGGGTGCTTTCACCGACTTGGCGATTCGTGCACTCAATCGCAAACGAGGTCGGTCACTCGTGGCCATTTTGTGGGGCAATCAGGCCCAACAACTCGCTCCAGTTCTGTGTGACGCAAAGGTGATTGCTTCGGCTCATCCAAGCCCTCTTTCAGCTCGCCGGGGCTTCTTTGGTTCGAAGCCTTTCTCGAAAGCCAACGCCGCGCTAATCGCAGCGGGCGAGACGGCGATAGATTGGTCTTGTTAGGAGAATGTTTTGGCTCTAGATTCTGAATCACGTTGGCGGTTGGTTCGCGCCATGCGCGCAAAGGGCACCCAGCCTGCTTCGAATGAAACCACCATTCGCGACGCGAACCTGAATGACCTAACTCAAATCGTAGAAATTTATAACTACTACATCCGCAACAGTGTCGTCACTTTCGACCTTGACGCGATGTCGCTGGATGAGTGGCAGCACAAGTTTGAATGGGTTCAGTCGCTGCAGTTGCCGTTCGTCGTCGCCGAGAGCGCAAGCGGTCAAATTCTTGGCTTTGCCTACGTCGCACCGTGGCGTCAAAAAGCCGCTTATCGTCGCACGGTTGAAGACAGCATCTATCTGCGCCCGGCAGCCATCGGAAAACGCGTCGGAACCAAGTTGTTGACCGAGTTAATCGAGCGAAGCAAGGCAGCCGGGGTCAAAGAAATCGTTGCCGTTATCTCGGATAAGGGCGCTGAATCATCAATCGCCCTGCACGAATCATTCGGTTTCAAGCATCAGGGACACCTGGCCAAGGTTGGTTTCAAATTCGGCCGCTGGCTCGGCACCGTGCTCATGCAGAAGAGCCTTTGAGTCATCTCCCAGAGTGCCCTCAGGCTTCGCACAGGGTTTGGGCTTAGGCTAACGATTATGAAGTTGTCCAAGGGGATTCTCGCCGCACTTTTAACGGTGGGTTTAGGCGCGCTAAATGTCGCACCCGTTTGGGCCTCAGTAGATTCTGCGCTCACCGATAGGTCGTTTGATGCGGCCGGTCTAATTGTCAAATACAAGGATGGCGTCAGCCCAATCGCACCAAACGGCGAAGCGACAGCCGAGAATGCGGCTGGCGTAAACCTCGAAGTAGGCAAGGCCATCGGCGAAGGTTGGCGAGCTGTTTCGTTTGACCAAGACTTGAGTGCAGGCGCGGCGACAGCTATTGCTCTTCGCCTTGCAGCAGACCCAAGAGTGGAAGCTGTAGAACTAGATCGAAAACTCAGCGCCTCGGCAGTGTCGCATCCAGTTTTGCCGGCAACCAAGGTGGTTGTGAAGCCTGCCTCAGCAGTTAGATCGCTCAAAGCCGCCGATGCCTGGTCAAAGAGCGCACCGAGTTCAGCCTCGTTAAAACTCACCTGGCTGCCGCCAACCACCCTAAATGGTGCTGCAATCTCGAGCTATCGAGTTGAGATCAATGATGGTTCGGGGTGGAAGCTGAAGGCAACGAGCCTCACACCAAACGCTGTGATTGCCGACGGCCTGCGAGCCGGCATCCCTTATTCATTCAGGGTTGCCGCTGTCACCCAGAAATCGGGTACTAAAAAGGTGGGGGCTTACTCGGCAATCGTGAAGGGTTCGGCCACATCGACCCCGCACGCGCCGGTGTTCACTGGCGCAAACACGGCGTTCGGCTCGACCACTCCTAGCTGGTCGGTTCAGAACCTAGCCCAATCGGGTGGCTTGCCAATCCTTGACTACTCGGCAACCGCAACGGCATCGGGGCAGAGCCCGATCACTTGTGTCGCTCCCGGAAGTGCAACAACCTGTGCTTTCCAAGGCCTTGCCGCGAACGTGACCTACTCGGTGTCCGTCAAGGCCCGCAATGCTCGCGGTGCGACCGAGAGCTTGCCTGGAGTGACCCCGCTTGACGCACTGTTCAAAGACCAGTGGTACCTCACGAGCAAGTATGGAATCAACGCGACTAATGCCTGGTCAAAGACCATGGGGTCCAAAAACATCGTGGTGGCCGTTCTAGACAGCGGAATCACTAAGCACCCGGATCTAGACAACCAAGTCATCCCGGGTTACGACTTTGTAAGTGACGTTCGTTCATCAAACGATGGTGATGGCTGGGATTCAAATAATGCCGACCCAGGTGACTGGTTTGGTAACGAGGCCAGCTCATGGCACGGAACCCACGTCGCTGGCATCATCGCCGCCCAGTCTGATTCCGTTGGTGTTACCGGCATCGCTCCGAACGTGAAAATTCAGCCAATCAGAGCTCTCGGCGTTGATGGCGGCAACTCTTCAGACCTAATCGCTGCGCTCCGCTGGGCCGCCGGACTTTCCGTGCCTGGCGTGCCTACCAACCCAACCCCGGCCAAGGTCGTCAACCTCTCGATGGGCACCGATAGCTACACCCCTTGCCGTCTGCGCGGGCAAAGCCTCGGCGCAACCGAGGTGGCTCTCGCCGATTTGAAAGCTGCCGGTGTAACCGTGATCAGCGCAGCTGGAAACTTCAATGTGCCGGCGAGCGAGTCTTACCCTGGAAACTGCTACCCAACTATCAACGTTGGAGCAACTGCCTTCTCAGGTGACCGCGCTTCGTATTCCAACTATTCAGTGCCTGACAGCACCGGCCAGATGGTGGGCGTTGACATCTCTGCTCCTGGTGGCGACAGCAAGTTCCCTGGAGATTCACCGGTGGGGTCAAAGGGCAAAATTGTTTCAACCTGGAACGACGGCAAGACCGTAGCCGGAAACGCCACTTATGAAGGCGAAGAAGGAACCAGCATGGCAACCCCTGTGGTTGCCGGCGTTGTCGCGCTGATTTATTCGGTAAAGCCCAACATCACTTTCGATCAGGTTTGGGAAGTCTTGAGCAAGACAGTAACAAAGTTCCCAAGTGGCAGTGTCTGTGAAACCAAAAACATCTGCGGCATAGGCATCGTGAATGCTGGTGCAGCTCTTGCCGCGGCGTCCGCACTCCCATAACTAGACTCGAGCCATGCGAATTCATCGTGCATGGCTGGTTGCCGCAGTCACATTCCTGACGCTCATTTGCGCCGCAGCGTTTAGGTCAACAACCTCGATACTGTTTATGCCTCTCGAGATGGAATTCGGCTGGTCTCGTAGCCTGACCTCGACTGCCTTGGCTGTAAATCTCGTCGTGTATGGAGTAACTGCACCATTCGCCGCAACCCTAATGGAACGCTTTTCTCCGAGACGAGTCGCTGTCGCAGCACTAGGTTTGGTCGCTCTCGGAACCGGCCTAACCGCGATCATGACCGAACCTTGGCAACTCATCCTCTACTGGGGTGTTTTTGTAGGCATCGGCACCGGTTGCCTCGCGCTTGTTTTCGCATCCTTGGTTGCGAACCGATGGTTTTCTCAGAGACGTGGTCTAGTTACTGGAGTTTTCTCGGCGGCTTACGCGACCGGTCAGCTGATTTTTCTACCCGCGCTTTCTTCAGTGGTCATGGTCGACGGATGGCGAGTTGCCTCGATTGTTGTTGCCCTCTTTTCGGCTGCTGTTATTCCTCTGTTCCTGATCTTCTTTAAGAACTCACCAAGTGAAGTTGGCATCGAGCCCTATGGCGGCCCTCATCCGGCAAGTGGTGGGGGAGCCGCTCCAAAGAATGCCAAGGAAACGCTATCCGTGCTCTTTAAGGCTTCACGTAAACCGGCCTTC
>WLGA01000118.1 GCA_009703445.1 Actinomycetota bacterium
CCTTCGCCGAGATTTAGCTCACGGCGCAGTTTCAGGGCGTGCTTATAAAGCTCGAGGGTAGACCCGGCCACGCCCTCCTGTTGATCGCGTGAGTAATCGGCGTAAATCTCCGGTTGCGGCAGCCAAGCCTTGCCGGTTGAGTTGAACCCATTTGCCTCGCCAGCGCCGGCCTCCCAAGGCAGTGGCACTCGGCAGCCATCCCGGCCCACTCGCTTGCCATTGGTGCGGAAGAAGGTCGGGTCCTGGCGGAATTCTGGGGCGAGTGTGGTGTGCTCGGGCAGCCCGAGCTCTTCACCTTGATACAGGTATGAAGAACCAGGTAGCGCCAACATCATCAGGGTTGCGCCTCGCGCTCGCCGAAGCCCAAGTTCGCGATCTGGCTGCGGGTCTCCAGGACCTACTCCGTCGCTGTCGGTCGGCTTAATCTTGAGCCCGCCGAAACGGCTGGCGTGACGCAGCACGTCGTGGTTATTCAACACCCAGGTGCTCGGTGCGCCAACGCCGTCGAAGGCCTCGAAGCTCTCGTTGATGTTTTCGAACAGGGTCTTGGCATCCCAGTTGCTATTCAAGAATCTGAAGTTGAAAGTCTGGTTGAACTCGTCGTGGCGAACCCACTTGGCCATGAAAGACAAAGGCAACACGTATGCCTCGCCGCACATCGCGCGCTCGCCGGCGTAGCTGTCGAGAATCTGGCGCCATCTGCGGAAGATCGGGTGAACCTCTTCTTGGAACCACATCGGTGGCGAAGCCTCGCCTTCAATGAAGCCGGCCCCGGCACGCTCAATGTCTGGGTGGTCGGGGAGGCCAGAGGCCTTGGCCATCGCGTGAGGTTGATCAACGCGGAAGCCGTCGACACCGCGGTCGAGCCAGAATCGCAGGATGTCTTCAAATGCGCTCTGAACCGCAGGGTTGGCCCAGTTTAGGTCTGGCTGGCTGCTGTCGAATAGGTGTAGGTACCACTGGCCGGGAGTGCCATCGGCATTGGTCGTGCGGGTCCAGGCTGGCCCGCCGAACAGGCTCAGCCAGTTGTTCGGAGGCAGTTCGCCATCGGCCCCGAGCCCATCCTTGAAGTGGTAAAAATCGCGGTCGGCCGAGCCCGGGGTGCTGGCAAGAGCAGCCTGAAACCACTTGTGCTGGTCGCTAGTGTGGTTCGGCACTAGGTCGATAAGCACCCGCAGCCCAAGCTCGTGCGCTCGCGAAACCATCGCATCGAAGTCGGCTAGCGTGCCGAATAGAGGGTCAACATCCGTGTAGTCGGAGACGTCGTAGCCGGCATCCTTCTGAGGCGAGCGCATAAAGGGCGAGAGCCAAACCGCGTCGATGCCCAGTGAAGCGAGCGAGTCAAGACGCGAAGTGATTCCGGGTAGATCGCCGATGCCATCGCCGTTTGAGTCGGCGAAGGAGCGAGGATATACCTGATAGATAACCGCCGAACGCCACCACTCGGCATTGTGATTTGCCGAGTGACTCGGTGCGCTGGCTAGGTCAAAAACCATTGGCTAAAGCTTGATCCAGACGACCTGGTCGTGCTCTAGTTCGCCCTCAAGGATGAGGTCGTGCTGGGTGGTGACTAGAACCTCGCCGGCAGGAAGCACAACCGCATCCGGGCCGAAGTTGAACAGCACGAGCACACCGTTGTTGATGTAGCCAAGGGTGTTCTTGTCTTGGAACTCCTCGGCCCAGCGGAACTCGCCAGAGCCCATGCCAAACGCCTTGCGCTCTTTGAGCAGGCGCTTGTATAGCTCGAGGGTTGAGCCGGCAACGCCATCCTGGAGGTTGCGAGCGAAAGTTCGGTAGTTGGCCGGCTGAGGCAACCAGGATTCGCCGGTGGTGTTGAAGCCGTTAGATGCGGTGGCGTCGGCCTCCCAAGGCAATGGAACGCGGCAACCGTCGCGGCCGATGCGCTTGCCGTTGGTGCGAGCATAGGTCGGGTCTTGGCGATACTTGCCCTCGAGCTGCCAAGCCTCTGGCAGGCCGAGTTCTTCGCCCTGGTATAGGTAAGACGAGCCAGGCAAGCCGAGCATGAATGCGGTTGCCGCACGAGCTCGACGAAGGCCGAGAGCTTCATCCGGGGCAGGGTCGGTCGGGTGAATGCCATCGCCAGGGCGAGGAGTGTGCTCAGGTGCGATGCCAAGGCGCGTCGCGTGACGAATGCCGTCGTGGTTCGACATAACCCAGGTGCTCGATGCGCCGACCTTGGCGTATTCGACGATCGAATCGGTGATGATCTTCTTCAACGCGGCTGGCTCGTAAGCGGTGGTCATGTAGTCGAAGTTGAATGCCTGGTGATACTCATCCGGGCGCACCCACATAGCCAAGCGAGGCAGTGGGCTCATCGATGCCTCAGCACAGAAAGCGCGGTCTTCGAACTCGTCGAGAACGCGACGGAAGCGGCGAATGGCATCGTGCACACCAGGTTGACCCCAGTATGGAACGGCCTCTTCGGCTTCTTCCATGGTCAAGTTCTTGATTGGGCGCTCGCGGAGATTCTCGTCATAGATGGTTGCGTCTGGCAGGCCAGCGCGCTTGATCATGCCGTGGGCTACGTCGACGCGGAAACCATCCACTCCCTTGGCTAGCCAGAAGCGCAGGATGTCGTCGAATTCGTCGGCGACGCGCGGGTTATCCCAGTTCAAATCAGGCTGGGATGAGTCGAACATGTGCAGGTACCACTGGCCGGCAGAGCCATCCGGGTTGGTGACTCGGGTCCAGGCTGGGCCACCGAAGATTGACTGCCAGTTGTTCGGTGGAAGCTCGCCGTTTGCACCCTGGCCATCGCGGAACATGTACATGTCGCGAGCGGCCGAACCCTCAGCGGCGGCGAGTGCCTCTTGGAACCAAGCGTGCTGGTCGCTGGTGTGGTTCGGCACGATGTCTACGATGATGCGGATGCCCAGCTGCTTCGACTTAGCCAACAAAACCTCGAGGTCTTCGTTGGTGCCGAAGAGCGGGTCAATCTGCTTGTAGTCGCTGATGTCATAACCGGCATCTTTCTGCGGGCTCTTGAAGAACGGGCTAAACCAGATGGCGTCGATGCCGAGCGAAGCCAGCGACTCAAGTCGTGAGGTCACGCCAGGTAGGTCGCCGATGCCGTCGCCATTTGAATCCGCGAAGGAGCGCGGGTAAATCTGATAAATGACGGCGGTGCGCCACCATTCCGCGTTCGGGCGGGCGGCTGAAATGATCTCGGTGTTAGGCATACCTTCAAACTTAAGACAATTTGGTTTTTGGTTTGCGACCAAACCCAAAAAAGTGCTAAAGTCTTCTGGTGCCTGGCGCAAGTCGCCAATGCATGACGCCCCGATAGCTCAGTGGTAGAGCACTTCCATGGTAAGGAAGGGGTCGCCAGTTCAATCCTGGCTCGGGGCTCCATTTACTACCAATCACAAAAATCAGTTTCACGCCCGGCGGGGTAGCTCAGGTGGTTAGAGCACACGACTCATAATCGTGGGGTCGCGGGTTCGAGTCCCGCCCTCGCTACCAATCACTCCCAGAAGTCTCTCTAGACTAGACCTGTGGTAAATCCAAACGTTCAGGGCAAGAAGTATCCGGCCACCAACCCATACCTGGTTGGCCGCGAGAAGATTCGCGAATTCGCCCACGCGGTCAAGTCAACTAACCCAATCAACCTCGATGTTTTCGC
>WLGA01000119.1 GCA_009703445.1 Actinomycetota bacterium
CCCTCACCGTTCTTCAACGGGATGACGATCTCTTCGTTCAGGGTGAACTGGTTGGTCCACGGGGTGTTCACGTTCTCGACAACCAGGGTCTGGTCGCGGCAGATGAAGTGCTGCTTCTCGTTGCGGATTAGGCCGCCAGGAAGCAAGTGTGACTCGACGAGCACCTGGAAACCGTTGCAAATACCGAGCACTGGAAGGCCGCCGTTTGCTGCCTTGATGATTGAGTCCATAACCGGAGCCTGAGCTGCGATTGCGCCACAGCGAAGGTAGTCGCCGTATGAGAAGCCGCCAGGCAGAACAACTGCGTCAACCTTGTGCAGGTTCTCGTCTGCGTGCCAGAGGGCAACGGCTTCGCCGCCGGCTAGACGAACTGCGCGCTGGGCGTCGCGGTCATCCAAGGTGCCAGGAAAGGTGACAACACCAATCTTGAAAGTCATGGAGGCCGCCGCTTAGTTCTGAACGGTTACCGAGACAACGTCTTCGATAACTGCGTTGCTCAGGAAGTTTTCGCCGATCTTCTGCGCCTCTGCGAGGTCTGCGTCGGTGACTGGGCGGTCGAAGTGAAGCTCGATGCGCTTGCCGATGCGAACTGCGGTGATGTCGTTGTGGCCGCTGCGGTGAAGCGCGTTGTTCACTGACTTTCCGGCTGGGTCTAGAAGAACCTCTTTAGGCATAACTTCAACGATGATTTTTGGCACAGGAACTCCTGATTTTTAGGCGGCAGGTGGGCGCACGAACGGGCGTCATTGGCTGGGCGAACCCTTCTATTTTAGCGGGTTTCGCGGGCGCACGGATGCTCATTAAATGTCTGAGGTGTGCGGTTTTATTGGTAAATGGGAGATAAATACATTGTTTATGTAGACGAATCTGGTGAAGCTAGCACGGCTGCCGTTGACAAGGCCTACCCTGTCTTTGTCTTGGCCTGCTGTGTGTTTGATGTGGACACCTACATTCGTGAAATCGTTCCCGGTTTCCAGAAACTCAAATTTGACTGGTTTGGACATGATCAAGTCATCTTTCATTCGAGTGATATTCGAAGGCGGCGAGGTGACTTTCAGTTTCTTGCCGACCCTGATCAAGAAAAACGCTTTTCTCTGGAACTTTCGGAATTCATCCGTGCGGCTGACTTTGAAATTTATGCCGAGACAATCGGCAAATCAGAAAAACTCACCGAAAACGGCGTCGACCTATACCCATTGGCAGTGGTTTCGAGCCTCCGCCGAATCCAAGTGGCAAACTCAAAACCCAGCGCCACCGATAAGGATCCTGCTGTCGTTTTTGAAAGCCGAGGAAGACTACAAGATGAAGCTGTAAGACAGGCTTTGGAAAATATTGAGTGGCAAGGCCCGACTCGATTCTCTTCGAAAGCCTCACTAAGCACCGGGCTGCAGATAGCCGACTTAATTGCTAGGCCTATTGGCTTGAACGCTCTTAGCCGGGGTATCGTCAACGCGCCTTTCGAAATCTTGCGCGAAAAACTCCGTTAACAAAGAAACCCTCTCATTCGAGAGGGTTTCTTTCAATTGGGACGCCCCAACCTGAAGCTTAGGAAAACCTACGCCGACCGGGCAAACCCCGGTCCATTTATCTCAAGTGTAAGACTGGGCGCCGACATTTTCAATGGTTTTTAGCCTTTGAAAACCACGATTAGAGCCGACCGATTGCCTCGATGTCTTGCTCGAATTCGGCGATCACTTCATCGCTAACGGTGCGGCGAGTGTTGTCAATGGCCCACAGGTAGTGGTGGGTCGCGGTGGTCGATGACTCCTTGGTGACCACGTTGCTTTCGAAGACTGACTGTTCGAGTGCACGCTGGGATGCCTTGCGAGCCGCATACTCGATGTCTGCCGGCGAGAACCCCGCCGTGCGCTGCACCAGAGCTGCGATGTCGATCGCGTCGAGTGCGGCAGCTGGGATATAGCGACTCCAAATTGAACGCCGAGCCTCGTCATCTGGCAAACCGATTGGAATCACATAATCGAAGCGGCCGTGGCGCAGGAATGCGTCATCCAAGGCGCGGATGTAGTTAGTTGCACAAACCAGCAAGCGACCCGGCTTCTCGCGGAAGTTCGGAATCAACTTGAGCAGCTCGTTGGTCACGCCCTGGGTCGGCGACGGAGGGTCACCCTTGCGCTTGGAGGCGATCTCTTCAACCTCATCGATGAAGACCACGACATTTTCGAGGTCATTCACGGTGTTGAATGTTTCGCGCAGGCCAGCAGCTAGACCGGCTGGGTCGCCAGCAAGCCTGGATGGGAAAATCTCGACGAAAGGCCAGTCGAGGCGCGAGGCAACGGCCTTAGCGAAGGTGGTTTTGCCGGTGCCTGGAGGGCCAAACAGCACGATTGCGCGAGGTGGCTCAACGCCAAATGCCTCGGCAAGCCCGGCATCAGAAAGTGGCAAGACTAGGCGACGCTCGAGAAGCTCTTTCTCGGCTTTCATACCGGCGATTTTTGACCAAAGGTCTCGCGCTAGTAGGCGGCCGCCGAGGTCCTTGAGGATCTCGCGTTCTTGCTCGCTAATCGACACTTCGCGCTCGAAATACTTGAGGTTTTTCAGCGCGGTGAAGCCCACCTTCTCGAGCACACCGCTCTTGCCGTCATCGGCAACCAGCATCGAAACCTTGGTGATGCCAGAGCTGGCCATGTCGATCTCGAGTTCGCCGAGCAGGCGTCCGCCGATGCCCTGACCCTGGTGGTCGGTCGAGACGACGAGAAGGACAACCCATCCTTGTTCGTGAGCGACGCGACCCACGGCCGCACCGATTAGTTGGTCGCCATCGAAGGCAATGATTGCGTGGTCTTGATTGCACGAGGCCAAAACCTCGGCGAGCGAATAGACCGGCTCAAAACCAGAGTTTCGTGCTTGATCCCAGAGCGCTAAGAGGCCATCCGTGTCTGAGGGTTGAAAATTGCGAAATCTAATGCTCACTGCGCCACTCCTTTGTGGTCGATAAGCCAAGTAAAGCGGGTCTTTCTAGCTTTGTATAGCCCTTTGGCCCGCGGACCAGGTGACGTATCCACCATCTAGATTGCGAACCTTTGCGCCGTTTGCCTTCAGAATCTGGGTTGCGATGTGACCGCGCTGACCAACCTGGCAATAGACCACGACGTTTTCGAGGTCGATTTCGTCGAGGCGATCGCGCAGTTCTTCAACCGGGATGTTGAGTGTGCCCGGAATGTGCCCGTTGCCATGCTCGCCTCCTGAGCGAACATCGATGACCTGGGCTCCGGCCGCGCGAGCGGTTTCGAGCTCGTGCCACTGCAGCGTCGGAGTGGTGCCGTTGAACACGTTATTGCCGACGTATCCGGCGATGTTGATCGCGTCCTTGGCCGAACCGAACTGCGGGGCATAGGCCAACTCGAGGTCCATTAGGTCGTCGATTGTCAGGCCGCCGTGCTGAGCATTGGCGTGCATTGCGGTTGCGATCACGTCGATGCGCTTGTCCACGCCATCCTCACCGTTTGCTTGTGCACCAAGAATCAACCCGTTTTCAGGGTCAAACAAGACCTTCATCGAAACGCGCTGGGCACCCGGATAGTAGCCCGCGTGACTGTTCGGGTGGATGTGAATGACCTGGAGCTTGATGCCAGCCTTCACGGCCGCGCGTTCGCTCAGACCGGTGATGCCAAC
>WLGA01000012.1 GCA_009703445.1 Actinomycetota bacterium
CAGTGGATCGTGCCGCGAAGCTCACCCTCGATCAGGGTGCGAATAATCTGTGTGCCAAGCCCGGCGCCAACTTTGCCATCGGTCAGACCCTTGCCGTTATCCGAAACGGTGATCAGCAGCTGCTTCTGCTTGCGCTCGGCGTTTACGGCCACAACGCCGCTGCGGTCGGCCAGCCCGTGTTCAACGGCATTCGTGACAATCTCGGTCAAGGCAACCGCGAGCGGAGTCGCCATGTCGCTCTTGAGCTGGCCAAAACGGCCATCGATCAGAGTTCGCACCGAGGTGTTCATGCTCGAAGCAACCTCGCTGGCCAACATCAGAACTCGGTCGAACACCTCGTCGAAGTTCACATCCTGGTTCAGGCCCTCAGACAAGGTGTCGTGCACGAGCGCAATCGCAGCCACACGTCGCATTGCCTGATTTAGCGACTCTTTGACTTCATCGCTGCCGCTTCGGCGGGCCTGGATGCGAAGCAAGCTTGCCACAGTCTGAAGATTGTTCTTCACACGGTGGTGAATTTCACGGATGGTGGCATCCTTGGTGATCAATTCGCGCTCTTGGCGGCGCAGTTCGGTCACATCGCGGCACAAAACAATGGCACCGGTGCGCTGGCCGCCCTGCCTAAGCGGAATCGAGCGAACAGTCAGTGTGATGTTTGCCGACTCCATGTCGGTGCGCCAAGGTGCACGTCCGCTTAGAACTAGCGGAAGTGATTCATCCACGTTCATTTTGGTCTTCAAAACCGGGGCGGATGCCGCGGCCAAGGTCTGACCTTCGAGCTCCCCCTTGATTCCAAGGCGGTTGAACGCAGAAAGGCCGTTAGGGCTCGCGAACTCGACGACACCGTCAACATCCAGACGAAGCAAACCGTCATTGGCACGAGGAGCTCCGCGGCGAGGGCCGGTCTGATTAGCAAAGTCGGGGTATGCCCCGTCGGCCATCATGTCTAGCAAGTAGTTTCCGCAGCTCAAGTAGTTCAGCTGAAGCTTGTTGGGTGCCTTTGCCTCGGCGAGGTTGGTGTGTCGAGTGACGACCGCGATTGGCTTCTCGGTGACTTCCTCAGACTTGCTGGAGACTCGACGGCGAATAGGAATCGCACTGAAGCGGGTGAGCAAGCCATCGTAGGTGTCTGGGGCTCCTAGGTGCTGCGAGAGACCTGAGGTGAACGCCTTGGTGACCGTGCCAGACCACTCCTTGCGGATTGGCTCACCAGCGATGTCGCGAAAGAATATGGTCGCAGCACTGGATGGACGCGCGTGGCCCGCGGCAACGAAAGAACCTTCACTGGTTGGAATCCAAAGAACCAGGTCGGCGAACACTAGGTCGGCAACCAACTGCCAGTCAGAAAGCAGCAGGTGAAGCCACTCGATATCGGCGTTGCTCGCCTTACCGTGCTTCTTGAAGAGATCGCTTAGTGATGACACGTAAATGAGTTTAGATGGCGCTGGCCGACTTGCGCCCATCGGCAATATCGAAATTCTTGCGGGCGAACTGCGCAATGGCCTGCCTCGCGCCCGATGAACGTTTTAGCATCGCCAGTGGCACCATCTCCAGAACGGCCCGATCGCAGGAGGCGCGATCCTCGGGAATGAACCACTTGACCTCAGAACGACACATTTCAAGGATGGCGTCCTCAACCTGCACCTTCGCACTCGCACCTAATGCCGTGGTCCGCAGTCGATTTGCAACCAGAATAGGACTCCGAACCAAGCCAAATAACTGCTCGTATGCGTCGCAAAATCGTTTCACCCCAACTTGGTCCGAGTTGAATATTGCAACCGCAGTTGTGCAACTTTGGAGAGCAGTTCGTGTGGCTACATTTCTGTCGACAACCCCGCCCACTTGTTTGAGCCCAGGCTCTAGAGGTGAGGCGACATCGAGAACAACGTATTCGTAACTCTGAACTGCGGCCGCGATTAGATCACGCGTCTTCTCGGAAGTGATTTCGGGCCATCGCGACTCAGACCCAAGCCCGGTTAGGACCGATAGCGTGCCTTTTCCCGCCTCGTGGGCAATCGATAAACGCAAAAATTGTTCACCGTCTAACCTGCCTTGTCCGACCAATCGAGCTGCGGCAGCCAGACCGGGAGGAAGTTGATGGATGCCCAAGAATGTTCCGATGCTTGGCGAATGTGTGTCCAAATCAATCAACAGCACCTTTCGGCCCGATAAAGCTAGCTCGCATGCAAGGTTGAGAGCAAAAGTTGATTTGCCTGGCGACCCAGTTGGCCCCCAAACACAGATTGAACCGCCAGAAACCCGTGCACCAATCGTTTTTCGCCTGAACAGGTCAATCATTCCCAAGATTTCTCTTCAAGATCATCGACAAGGCATCTTTCGACGCCACCGCATCCAAGATTGGGCTAACTGATTCGACGGGAACGAGAACCTGCACCCGAGGCTGCTGATCAGCCATGACACCCGAGGCCTCAGCTACATCGACAATCTCGGCGTCCAGCACCAATGTCATCGGAGCGGCAAACGAACCACCCTCCTGCGCCTCAGAAACCCAGATGTCGACGAAATCACCGACGCCTACTCCTCGCGGTAGAGGCATGGTCGATGTAATCACAACGGGCTGCCGGGCATCAATGATCGCCGAGGCAACAGACCCCAAAGCCACAAGTTGACCAACTTCCATGGTGTTGAGCAGGTAGTTGCCAGGCTCCAAATCTCCCGGCCTCAAGTAGAGGCGCGCCGATTCACCGAGGTTCATCCTGATCACTCGGAAACTACTCTCCGTGATTATGGAGCCACTTGAAGCCGGCTTTGCCGCTACGAGAAATTCTTCGGTGCGATTGTTTGCATCGATGATTAGCCAGACTCCCGCCACAGAGATTGCTATCAGCAGCAACCCAAGAATCATGTTTCTTCTCGATTTATTGTGTTGCGCACCCAGTCGCTTCATTTTCATGATCGCAACTGTGCATCAGGGTTTCGTTTAGCGGTCGAAGTTCTCCACATCGATGAATTCCAGATGCGCAACAGCCGCGAGAGGAACCAGCTGAAAGTAATCGGGTTTTGCAGATTCCACGACGAGCGTCTGCCCGAGCACATCAAGCACGACCATTGCCCTGGGCAATTCATCATCAAATGGTTGCCACCTGACACTGAAAGGCAACGTCAACCTTTCCAAGAATTCAGAAGCAGAGACTGTCACGTACCGACTCTCTGGCACTCCCGAGTTCGGCATCTCGATAAGGGTAATTTTCAAAACAGAGACCAAACGAATCAGCCGAAACACGTTTTCACCCAACGCCATACCAGCCACGAAATCCCGGCCAAGGATGGGGGCAGCAAGCTCGGTGCTTTGACCATTTTGATGCCAAACTCGCATCAAATGACTTCGCTCGAACGCTCCCCTCTGCTGATCAGCCGCCAAATAACCGTCAAACTGCGCCTCAAGGTCTTCAAACAGGTCGTCTAGGTTCATCCCAGCATTTTCGTACACATATTTTTAAAAACAATGGTTATCCACAGGTTATAAAAACCCCTTTACAGAGGCTCGGCGCCCTTATAGCGTGAAATTCCTTCCTATTTTGGGGGAGAAAGAGCGGGGGAACATGTCGGAAAGGACACCCGAACAGGGCAACGAAGAAAACAGAGAACCGAATGGGGTAGGTGACTCTGCAAGCGAAGCAACGGGCTCAAAAAAGATGGAATCTGAGCCAAGCGCTAATGATGGAGGGGGCTCGGGGGAAAACGATTCTCCCCCTGCCCCCATCAAGGCTCGAAAGGTTAGAAATCCGATCGAGTCTGAAGAATATTTCGGCGTTCAGTACAGCCGAACTCAAGACCTCCCCGATCCGGTGGAAAGCCTGAAGGTTTTGGCAACGGGGGTTGTTGAGGTTATTGCCGGCACCAGGCAAGTGGACCAGTTAGCAAGATGGCTCAGTGATGAGGTCTACCAACGACTGCAGTTTCGTGCGAGACGAGCCGAAGCGCAGCGCGTTGAGCAAGGAGTCAAAGCTCACTACCAAAATCTTCGCGTGGGAGGGTTGAGAACCTGCTCGCCAAGAGATGGAGTTATTGAATCCGTAGTCTTACTGAGTTCGAAATCCAGAACACGTGCCGTGACTATCCGCCTAGAGGGAATTAACTCTCGATGGCGAGCAACATCGGTTTCGGTGCTCTAGAAACTAGCTACGGAAGAACGAGCTACCCTGGCCGCCTGACTCAGGCTTCTGAGTCGGTGCGGCTGGGGTTTCGTTTTGCGCGGCTGCTCCGTGAACCTCGGCAGAACCATCCTCAGAAGGTGAGGTGTACGTTAGCTGAGCCTGGTCAACCACAGGGGCTGGCGCAACCTCAACTTCGAGGTTGAACAAGAAACCGATTGACTCTTCCTTGATCGCACCCATCATCTGCTGGAACATGTCGTAACCCTCGCGCTGGTATTCAACCAACGGGTCACGCTGAGCCATCGCACGAAGGCCGATGCCTTCCTTCAGGTAATCCATCTCATACAGGTGGTCGCGCCACTTGCGGTCGACTACCGAGAGAACAACGTTTCGCTCAAGCTGACGCATGGTGTCGGTTGTAAGGGCCTCTTCGCGCTTCTCATAGGCGATGCGGGCATCGCTGGTGAGTTCGCGGGTCAGCCAAGCCTTGGTGAGCTTCGAACGGTTGCCGGCCTCGACCAAAACTTCCTGGATGGATAGGCCAACCGGGTAGATGGTGCGGAGCTCTGTCCACAGCGCTTCAAGATCCCAGTCAGAACCAGACGTGTCTGAGATGTGGCTGTCAACGATTGCGGCAATAACGTCACCCAAGAAACCTTCGGTGCGCGCCTTGATGTCGTCACCCTCAAGGATGTGGCGACGGTCGCTGTAGATTGCCTCACGCTGACGGTTGAGCACGTCGTCATACTTGAGCACGTTCTTGCGAATCTCGGCGTTACGGCCTTCGACCTGGCTCTGAGCGCTCTGAATGGCACGGCTAACAATCTTCGACTCGATGGCGGTCTCGTCAGGCACGCCTGGACGGTTCATCAGTGCGGTAGCCGCACCCGAATTGAACAAACGCATTAGGTCGTCGGTTAGCGATAGGTAGAAACGAGATTCACCCTTGTCGCCCTGGCGACCGGTTCGACCGCGCAACTGGTTGTCGATGCGACGTGACTCGTGGCGCTCGGTGCCGAGCACGTATAGACCGCCAACCTCGAGAACCTTCTCAGCCTCGACAGCAACCTCGGCCTTGATGCGCTCGAACTCGCTCTGCCAGGCAGCCTCGTAGGCATCCGGGTTTTCTTCGGTGTTCAAACCGCGCTTGGCAAGAGCCTCAACGGTCAGGAACTCGGCGTTTCCACCGAGCATGATGTCGGTGCCTCGACCGGCCATGTTGGTTGCCACGGTCACGGCGCCGAAGCGACCGGCCTGGGCAACAATGGCTGCTTCTCGAGCGTGGTTCTTAGCGTTCAAAACCTCGTGACGCACGCCGGCCTTGGCGAGCAGACGTGAAAGGTACTCGCTCTTCTCAACGCTGGTGGTTCCGACAAGAATTGGCTGGCCAACTGCGTGACGAGCTGCGATGTCCTTGACAACCTCGTTGAACTTAACTTCTTCGTTCTTGTAGATCAGGTCAGGCTGGTCGATGCGAATTCTTGGCTTGTTGGTCGGAATTGCGACCACGCCGAGCTTGTAGGTGCTCATGAACTCGCCGGCTTCGGTCTCAGCCGTACCGGTCATACCCGAAAGCTTGTTGTAAAGGCGGAAGTAGTTCTGCAGGGTGACGGTAGCCAGGGTCTGGTTCTCAGCCTTGACGTCTACGCCTTCCTTGGCCTCAATCGCCTGGTGAATACCTTCGTTGTAGCGACGACCGGCAAGGATGCGGCCGGTGTGCTCGTCAACGATTAGGACTTCGCCATCCATGACGACGTAGTCTTTGTCGCGCTTGAACAAAGCCTTTGCGCGAATCGAGTTGTTCAGGAACGAAATCAGCGGGGTGTTCGCCGATTCGTAGAGGTTCGTGATGCCTAGGTAGTCTTCAACCTTTTCGATGCCAGGCTCAAGGATTCCGATGGTGCGCTTCTTCTCGTCAACTTCATAGTCGATGACTGGCTGAAGGCGTTCGGCGATCTTGGCGAACTCAGCGAACCAGCGGTTTGCATCGCCAGAAGAAGGGCCAGAGATGATTAGCGGGGTGCGAGCCTCATCGATAAGAATCGAGTCAACCTCATCGACGATGGCATAGAAGTGGCCGCGCTGAACTAGGTCAGCTTGGGTCCAGGTCATGTTGTCGCGCAGGTAGTCGAAGCCAAACTCGTTGTTGGTTCCGTAGGTGATGTCGGCAAGGTACTGCTCGCGACGAACCGCTGGCTCCTGGTTCGAAATGATGCAACCGGTGGTCATGCCTAGGGCGCGAAAAACGCGACCCATTAGCTCACTCTGGTAACCGGCGAGGAAGTCGTTTACGGTGACCACGTGAACACCGCGGCCGGCAATAGCGTTTAGGTAGGCAGGGAGGGTCGCCACAAGGGTCTTACCTTCACCGGTTCCCATCTCGGCGATGTTGCCTAGGTGAAGTGCTGCTCCACCCATCAGCTGAACATCGAACGGGCGCATGCCCAGGGTTCGCTTTGCAGCTTCGCGCACAGCAGCAAAAGCTTCAGGAAGCATGTCATCGAGGCTCTCGCCGGCGGCGTAACGCTCACGCAAGACAACGGTTTCGTTCTGAAGTTCTTCATCGCTCAGAGCGGTGAAGTTGACTTCGAGTGCGTTGATGGCGTCGGCATAATTGCGAAGCTTCGCAAGGATTCTGCCCTCGCCTGCGCGCAGTAGTTTGTCGATGATGTTAGCCAAGATTTTGCTCCAAACCGGTTGTGTTGGTCTACCTCCAATCTTAGACGAAGGGCCCAACCGGATAACGGCTGAGCCCCTCGTTCGCTGATAGGCGAATCTCTAGATTTAGCGGTCTATGACAGCGTCAAAACTCCGTAGTTCCAGCCCTTGCGACGGTAAACCACGCTTGGTTTGCCGGTTTCAGAGTCTAGGAAGAGATAGAAGTCGTGGCCGACAAGCTCCATGTGATACAAAGCGTCGTCAACAGACATCGCATTTCCGGCAAACTCTTTGCGGCGAATCACAACTGGGCTGTCGCCAAGATCAGGGGCTGATTCGACTTCCTGGTTGGTTGCTCGGCCAAGTAGGACATCGGCATCTACAGCGTGGATGTCTAGGGCTGCGAAGTCATTTGCGGTTAGTTCACTGGTGCCAAGCGAGCCGTGAGCACCGTGGTGCACCTTGCGTCGATCTGCAGCGCGGCGAAGGCGCTCGGAAAGTTTTCCGAATGCGATGTCAAAGGCCGAGAACTTGTCGCCTGCGTGAGCCTCTGCTCGGATTACATGGCCAGGTTCAATAACCGTTAGTTCAACTTGATCTTCAGGGCCGGAGGTTCTGCTGTGATCATGTCGGGTCACTTTGATTTCAAGTGATTGGACCTTGTGGGCCAGTTGTTCAACCTTGTGAGCTCGTTCTGCAACATAGTCGCGGAAACGGTCAGAGACACTCAAGTTGCGAGCAGTGATGTTGATTTCCATGATTACCTCCAATTCAGGCGCCGTTGCCTGTGAAAGAAAAGGTATACCCATATTTAGTTTTTCGGAGGCGTTTTCAGAATTGTTTCAGCAAACGCCAAGAATCCGACCAAGATTCCACCCTCCGAGGAGATTGCTCGACCAGCTTCTAGGATGGTCGAACCCGTGGTCACAACATCGTCGAATAGGATCACGGGCCTTCCGGCTACGCGAGAATCGGCTGCCATCGAACCGGATAAGTTCTTTCGCCTCGAATCAGAATCCAGGTGCGCTTGGTCTTCAACTTTTCGCCGAAAACCGAGCGAATCAGACACCAGGCAAACGTGCCCAGAAAGCCGACTAACCCGCTTTGCTAATACCTTGGTTGGTCTAAAGCCACGTTTCTTGTAGTTCTCGATTGAGCTTGGCACCGGAACCAGCAAGGCGCCTTCAAGCCCCTCTGCGATCATTCGCAAAGGGGTAGCCAGTGGATTTGCCAAAAACCCGACCAAAGAAGTCTGCCCATTCTCTTTGAAGGCATGGATGACCTGTTGCTCGGGGGCACCAAAACTCGTCACCACTAAACCTGGGAGGTCTCCACGGGTCAACGCCCGAGACCGAAACTCAAACTTCCCGGCACACTCATCACAGACAGCCGAACCAAGCACTGAGCACACTGCGCAACGGGTCGGCAAAAGAAGGTCAAGCAGCTCGTCTATGGCTTTCACATGGCGATGTTGCCAGTGAATTCTCGAGCGGATAGCCGGATCGAAGAGATTGTTAATAACTAGTTGGCAAAGTGGATTGCCTGGATATTGTTGAAAATCGGCAGCCAGGTGATGTTTCGGTAGCCATGAAGTACTCGCTGGTTATCCAGTGCGTAGATTGAAGACGCGTTCGCTCGTGCCTCCAAGAATCGACCACCGTCAACCAAACCAAGGTCTCTCAAGGTTCCGCCGATGGTGTGCAGGGTCGCAGCCACAGTTCCATCGCCGATCGCGTGCAAGACGCCAATTGTGTTTTCGTCAGACCAAGACACCGAGATAGGCGACGCGCTTGACCCGACAATCTCGAGAGGCGCTCCAAAGGAGACCGGCAATCCATACTTGTCGCGAACAATGCTCGCCACATAGGTTCGAACGTTCTGACCAGAACCAACCAGCAGAGCAATGCGAGAACCTTCGGCACTCAGAGCGAATTGCCGGCGCGGGAAAGAATCCAGCCAGCCGAGCGAGAGCGTGTGGCGAGAGCCATCCGGTGAAGTCACCTGGACGGACTCCCCCGCCTTTTTAGTCATCGTCCAGAGGTAGTTGCGGTCATCAAACATCGGGCTCAGCTGCCCGGCTCGCGAGTCCGCCAAAATCGGGGTGGTTCCAAACAGACCGATGTGCGAGCGATAAACCCCACTAGACCCCTTGAGCGCCAGCCAATCTCCCGCTTCCGTGATTGCAAAGTCGGTTGCGGCCGTTCGGGCAATCAAGTCTGCGGTGCCACCAATCGGAGTAAGTGATTCACCATTGATGATTTCAAGTTCGCCGTTAGTCAAGACCACGGCTTCGTTGCTGGCCACGGTCGGAACCAACTCTGGAAGGTCAACAATCTCCTGAGGCCCACGTTCAACCGAGATGGCCACGCTGTAAACGTTTGGAAGTTGCGTCAAGGTTGCCCGAATTTGGGCCTTCATCTGCCTTCTGGCTAGATCCTTTGCCGTCAAGGCCTTGGCGGTTAGGTCTACCGATGCAATGCCGTCAGCCACGGTCACCGAGGTGAGCGAAAGGGCGGTTCCGCTTGGAATTGCCGAATTGACTGCAGGCTTCAACCATTCACTTGGCCCACGAAGCATGGCGTTCATCATTCGAGTGGCCGTGGATGCTCGGCTCGGGAACCAACGAAGATCTGGCACCAGGTGGGTGCGCTGGGCATCGAAGAAGTAAATCGAATAACTGCGGAAAATTACGTCGAAGACCGGGCGAATAAGTAGCGTCAGGTTCGGCGCCTTTGCGATTCTCCACTCGCCAGCCTCACGAACCATTTCAAACTGAAGCATGCGGGTCGCGCCAGCATCCTGGACCACATAGTGCCCGTCAGCGTCGACGATGGCCTGCACCTGAACAGTGACCGAGGCATCCTGGTTTGCATTGAAGCTAATGGTCGGGCTGCCCTGCTGAATCAGCACTTCGGCGTTTGGATTCCACTTGGTCTTGAAACCCTGAGTCAGGTATTCGCGGGCGGCTTCGTAGTCGTTTTGTGGCCCGGTGCCGGCATTTAGGAAGCCACTGAGGATTTCCTGTTGAGTTTCACCCTCGACCGGCCCGCTAGGCGAGTAATACAGGTAATCGTTGGCGATGTCGCCCTGAATTTCGGGGCCAGACTTGACCTCACTCGACGTTGGCAACTGGGCGCAACCGGCAAAGGCCAAGGCAGTGAGCGCCACGGCGACTAGCTTCAAAAACTTATTCATTCGTCACCGCGCTTCTTGGCTTTCTTCGGAGGAAGTGGCAACGGTGACTGGGTGAAGACCATTCCCTTGCGACGAGGAAGCGTGAGCCTGAATGAGGCACCTTCGTTTGGCTTCGCCCACACCTGCAGCCAACCATCGTGCAGGTGGGTGTCTTCGAGCGAGATCGCAAGACCAAGACCGGTTCCGCCCGTGGTGCGCTTGCGAGCAGGGTCTGCGCGCCAGAAACGGTCGAATACGCGGTCGACTTCGGTGCGAGACATTCCAACACCCTCGTCGGTAACTGTGACAGCCACGGCTGATTCGCTTGCGCCCACGGCAACGTGAATCGGCTTGCCTTCGCCGTGTTCGATGGCGTTGGCCAGAAGATTGCGGAGCAACCGCTCAATGCGTCGGCTATCCATTTCGGCGTCGACCGAGCCCTGAGGAATGTCGATGCGGATTTCCGAACCCTTGCTCATCGCCAACGGTTCGATGCCAGCGATGGCCATGCCGACGACACCGTTTAGGTCTTGCATCTCGAGGTCGGCAGTCACTGCTCCGGCGTCGTAGCGCGAGATCTCAAGCAGGTCGTTGAGCAGAGTTTCGAAGCGCTCGATTTGATCGTGCATCAACTCGGCCGATCGTTTGACCGGGGGCGAAAGTGTCTCGCGTCCAGCAAAAATCATGTCGCCGGCCAACTTAATCGTGGTTAGCGGGGTGCGAAGTTCGTGAGACACATCCGAGACGAACCGTTGCTGCATCTTCGAGAGGCTTGCCAACTGGGTGATCTGACTTTGGAGCGACTGCGCCATCTTATTGAACGAGCGTGCCAACACGGCAAGGATGTCTTCGCCGCGCTCTGGCAAGCGACGGTCTAGGGCACCCTCGGCCAGCTGCTCGGAAACTTCGGCAGCGAGACGAACCGGACGAACCAGCCAGTCGGTCACGAAGAAGCTAATCGCACCGATCATGAGCAAAAGGACAAGACCACCAAATACCAGGGTGCGCTGAACGAAATCAAGGGTCTGCTGCTCGCTGTTCAGGTCGAAGACCAGATAGAGCTCATAGTTGCCAGCGAGCGGAATTTGCACTGGCGCACCAACCACGATGCCAGGATGCACGCTTCCGGCAACCGGAATCGAAACCGATTGGTAAAGCAGTTTGCCAGTGGAGACTCGGACCTTGGCGCGAAGTTCCGCTGGGATGATGCTGGTTTCCAGGTCTGCCGAGATTGGGCTCTGCAGAACCTGAACTGCAGGTTGGCCCGGGCTTCGAAGCAGTGCGACTCGTCTCGAGTTAGTCGTGCCGGTTGATTCGATGCTTGGCACGATGGTGTTCATCAAGGTTTGGAGGGCAACTTCATTGCTAACGCTGGAAGAAGAAAACGTGTTCTGAACTTCGATAACCGCGCGCTCAGATTCGGCAAGAACCTGTTCTTGTCTGGTTGAGTAAAGGCCGCCGCCAATTGAGTAGCTCAAGAAGCCACCGACCAGTGCGAGAGACATGCCCGAGATCAAGACAGTAGAAAAGACCGCTCGTGCTTGGAGGGAACGCCGAAGGAGGCCTATCGCCCAAGAGGCGACGCCACGAAAACGCACTTAGCCCTGGCCCGCCTTGTAGCCAACACCGCGAACGGTGGTGACAATCTTCGGGTTGTCTGGGTCATCCTCGATTTTTGAACGCAGGCGCTGAACGTGAACGTTCACCAAGCGAGTGTCATCGTTGTGACGGTAACCCCAAACCTTTTCTAGCAACATGGCGCGGCTGAAAACCAAGTTTGGCTTCTGCGCAAGTGCCAGCAACAGGCTGAACTCCAGCGGAGTGAGTGAAATCTTCTCTGAACCGCGACGAACCTCGTGGCCCTCAATGTCGAGGGTCAATGGGCCAATCTTGACGGTGCCCTCGTCGCTGCCTCCGCCGATAGGGCGAAGGCGGGCACGGATGCGCGCGGTGAGCACACCCGGGTCGAAAGGCTTCACGACATAGTCATCAGCGCCTGCCTCGAGACCGAGAACGACATCATCGCTTTCGGTCTTGGCGGTCAGCATGATGATTGGAGTGCCTGAAACGGAACGAATTTCTCGACAGACTTCGATGCCAGTCTTGCCCGGCAACATGACATCCAAGAGAACTAGATCTGGGGCCTCTTCGGTGAATCGATCGAGAGCACCAGAGCCGGCATCATGGTAAGCAACCGTGAATCCCTCGGATTCAAGAACAATGCCGACCATCTCGCGAAGGGCGTTGTCATCGTCCACGACCAAAATCTTGTGGGTCATCGAGGGCTCCGATTCTTAGTTGCTTGTTTGGTTAAGCCTAGTAGCGGTAGTGGTCAACTTTGTATGGACCGTTTGCCGGAACACCAATGTAGTCAGCCTGCACTTCGTTCAACTGTGTCAGTTCAACACCCAATGCGTCAAGGTGGAGACGTGCGACCTTTTCGTCCAGGTGCTTCGGCAGGATGTGTACGCCGAGCTCATACTGGTTGCCCTTGGTGAAGATTTCAATCTGCGCAAGCACCTGGTTCGCGAATGAAGTGCTCATTACGAAGCTTGGGTGACCGGTTGCGTTGCCAAGGTTCATCAGACGACCCTCGCTCAGAATCAAGACCGAACGACCGTTTGGCAGACGCCACTCGTGAACCTGAGGCTTGATTTCAACCTTTTCAATGCCTGGGATGCGGTTGATTCCGGCCATGTCGATCTCGTCGTCGAAGTGACCAACGTTGGCGACGATTGCCAGGTGCTTCATCTGCTGAATGTGCTCAGGAGTGATGATTCCCTGGTTTCCGGTTGCGGTAACAAAGATGTCTACGGTCTCGATGACCGACTCAAGCTTGGCGACCTGGAAGCCATCCATGGCTGCCTGAAGAGCACAGATTGGGTCGATTTCGCTGACGATAACGCGAGCGCCCTGGCCGCGCATGGCCTCAGCCGAGCCCTTACCAACATCGCCGTAACCAGCGACGAAAACAACCTTGCCGCCCATAAGCACGTCGGTTGCGCGGTTTAGGCCATCTGGAAGCGAGTGGCGGATTCCATACTTGTTGTCAAACTTCGACTTGGTAACCGAGTCGTTCACATTGATGGCCGGGAACAATAGTTCGCCGCGCTTGAAGAACTCGTATAGGCGGTGAACGCCGGTGGTGGTCTCTTCGGTGACACCCTTGATTTCGGCGGCAATCTTGGTGAAGCGACCCGGGTTGGTGATTAGGTTGTCGCGGAGCAGGTTGAGAATCACGCCATACTCTTCAGAATCTGAAGCCGAGGTTGCCGGAACTGCGCCTGCAAGTTCGAACTCGCGACCCTTGTGAACTAGCAAAGTTGCGTCGCCACCGTCGTCGAGAATCATGTTTGGGCCGACATAGTTTTCGCCGGCTGCTTCAGCTTCTGCAGACCAATCGAAGATGCGGTCGGTGCACCACCAGTATTCCTCGAGAGTCTCGCCCTTCCAGGCAAAGACCGGGGTCCCGGCCGGAGCCTCGATGGTTCCGGTGCGGCCGACTACAACGGCAGCTGCGGCTTCATCCTGGGTCGAGAAAATGTTGCAAGACGCCCAGCGAACCTGAGCGCCGAGGTCTACCAAGGTTTCGATCAAGACGGCGGTCTGCACGGTCATGTGCAACGAACCGGTGATGCGAGCACCCTTGAGTGGCTGGCTGGCCGCAAACTCCTTGCGGAGTGACATAAGCCCTGGCATCTCGTTTTCGGCAAGGCGGATCTGGTGGCGGCCGGCCTCGGCAAGACCAAGGTCAGCGACTTTGAAATCGATGGCGGTGAGCGTTGAAGACATGTTTAGGCTTTCTGCTGGATGAGGCTTAGGACCTCGTTGCGAATCTGGGTCATGGCGTCTTCGTTCGAGGCTTCGACGTTTAGACGTAGCAGCGGTTCGGTGTTCGAAGCACGAACGTTGAACCACCACCACTGGCCAGCTTCGGCAGGCTTGCCTTGCGCTGTGATGCCGTCAAACTCATCGAAGGTTGCGCGGTCGGCAAAAGCCTCGACTACGCGCGCCTTCGCGGCTGCGACATCTGAAACGGTCGAGTTGATCTCGCCGCTCAAGAAATAAGGGTTGTACTTTCTTGCAAACTCAGAAAGTGGCTTTTCTTGGTTTCCAAACTCTGCCAACACGTGCATGGCTGCCAACATTCCGTTGTCGGCACCCCAAAAATCACGGAAGTAATAGTGAGCCGAGTGTTCGCCGCCGAAAATGGCATTGGTTTCAGCCATCTTGTCTTTGATCAGAGAGTGACCGACTCGGGTCTTTACCGGCTTTGCTCCGTCAGCCTCGATGACCTCTTCGACGATGCGCGAAGTCAGAAGGTTGTGCAAAACAGTGATCGATGCACCCGGGTTGGTAGCCTGTTCGCGCGCGATTTCGCGTCGAGCCACGATTGCAGCCACTGCCGAAGGGGTGACTGCATCGCCGTTCTCATCAACCACAAAAACACGGTCGGCATCGCCATCGAAGGCAAGACCGATGTCGGCCTTGTGCTCGACAACTGCGCGCTGTAGGTCGACCAGGTTCTTTGGGTCAAGCGGGTTTGCCTCGTGGTTCGGGAAGGTTCCATCGAGTTCGAAATACATCGGGATGATCTCGAGAGGTAGCTTGTGCAAATCGGAGCCGGTGCCCAGCACGGCAGGCACGGTCATGCCGCCCATTCCGTTGGCCGCATCAACCACGACTCGTAGCGGGCGAATGCCGTCTAGGTTGACCATCTCTCGCAGGTAAGTCGCGTAGCGAACCAGGATGTGTTCCTCGCGGAATGAACCCGGGGCGTCAACCTCTTCTAGGCCCTCGGCGAGGTAAACCTTGGCACGGTCACGGATGGCGGCGAGCCCGGTGTCTAGGCTGATGCCTCGAGCGCCGGTGCGTGAAAACTTGATGCCGTTATAGGCGGCTGGGTTGTGGCTAGCGGTGAACATCGCAGCCGGTGCATTGAACAAACCTGATGCGAAATAAGACTCGTCGGTTGAGCAGAGGCCAATCGAAACCACGTTGGCGCCGCGAGCCTGCGCTCCGACTGCAAAGGCATCGGCAAACTCGGGCGAAGAGTCACGCATGTCGTGGCCAACCACGACATCCTGGCCCGCTGCACCCAACTCATCAACGAATCCGGCAGCCAGCGCAGTGACAATTTCGGTGGTCAGTGCGGTGCCAACCAAACCTCTAACGTCATAGGTCTTGACGAGTGCATCCCAGTCGATGTTCATGTGTTCCGATCTTGAAAAACCAACCTCTCTAGGATACCAGCGGAGCCTTGGAGCGCCCCTCCGCTCGGCGGGAAGAATAGACTGACCTCATGGCAGACAATGGCATTTCTCGTGGCGCATTTCGCGACCGTCACGGTCGCGGCATTCGCCGCCCAGTGCTAAGCAACCTCTATCGCCACGGGGAATCTCGTCAGGCCGCCTTCATTCAAATCGTGCGTTCAACCTGCGAGTTTTTGCAGGCCACTTGGCCCGATGAGTTAGCCGACCTTAAGTGGCAGGTAATGGACGCGCCATCCATCCGTGATGAATCACAAACCGTTCGTCGATGGGCAACTAAAAAGGCCGAGATGACCATTTGTATTTTTAGGGTGCCGATTGAGCGTCTCGGGCATGCCCGCAGAGCTGACCCGCTTCACGAACGCATGCACATTGAGGAATACGTTTTCGCGGCGGTTGCACACCTGATTGACAAAGAGCCGTGGGAGTTGGTTCCCGAGCGCTATCGCCCGGA